>CAZJZR010000551.1:0-3505 GCA_964550475.1 uncultured bacterium | reverse complement strand
TGTTTTGGCTATTGTTGGACTATGCCTGGCGTTTTTCTGGAGCCGTCACCTGTCAGTAATTACCTTAACTGTCAAGAATTAATTGACAGGAATTACCTGTCAGTCAATCCTGCGATCGCTAACTGGCGATGTACTCTCGCATATCACCCTTCCGCTTCCGCAACTTAGTCAGGGCTTCTCGCTCAATTTGCCGTACCCGCTCCCGACTGATATTGAGGCGATCGCCAATCTTAGCCAAGGTGAGCGATTGCCCATCGCCTAAGCCAAACCGCAGGGATAGCACTTCGCGTTGCTGCGGAGTCAAATCGGTCATCAACCGTTCAATTTCGTTCCGCAACGACACCTGAGCTGCAAATTCCTCTGGAGAGACTCCTGTGTCTTCCAACAGTTCACCTAGCTCTGTGTCCTGATTGTCGCCCACCCGCAGATCTAGGGACAAAGGCACCCGTGCCCGTTCCAGATACTCCCGCACTTGCTTCGGGGTAAGATCCAACGCTTCCCCCAATTCGGCTGTCGTTGCCGCCCGTCCCAACTTTTGTGACAACTGTCGTTGGGCTTTCTTAATCTTATTTAACTTCTCAGTGATATGAATTGGCAGTCGAATCGTGCGGCCTTTTTCAGCAATGGCACGGGTAATCGCCTGGCGAATCCACCAATAGGCATAGGTTGAGAAGCGATACCCCTTGGTCGGGTCGAACTTTTCTACCCCCCGTTGCATTCCAATGGTACCTTCTTGGATAAGATCCAATAAGTCAACATTGCGCTTGATGTACTTTTTCGCCACAGATACCACTAGGCGCAAGTTGGCCTCCACCATCTTGCACTTGGCGGTTTCACCTTCATCAAGTGCCTGTTGCAACTCATGCAAGGGTAAGTTCACCGCTGCCGCCCATTCAGACATGCTCGGCTCATACCCTAACCGTTGTGCCAGAGCGTCTCGGGCAACTTGTAAGGTACTCCAACGCTGCACCTGCTTCCCATAAACAACTTCCTGCTCATGGGTTAACAGTGGCACCCGACCAATTTCTTTCAAATAGGTTCTGACCAAATCTGCGGAAACTTCAGGAGTTCTCATAGGAATTACACTTCAACACAAAGACGGATGACAGCAAGCAGTATGCAGAAAAACCCCGGTTCAATTCATGGGCGAGTTTGGAACTACCATGGAATGCAACCGAACCATTAACCAACTCTGTGTAACGGAACGGTGAAGTAGCTGAAGGCTAGCGATCCTCCAATCATTACTTCGATGACTTCCAATGATTAAATTGGATTGCAATAGCAGAGCTAGTGATGTTAGGGGTTGGACTTTTAGTGGAACCACTGCCTGAGGGAACACACTAAAGACCGTGAATCAATCAGACCGTAAATCAATCAGACCGTAAATCAATCAATTTAGGACAACCAGGCAAAATCGAAACCAAGGAAACTGAGAATTGCCCGTTACATAACGTCATAGATATTCAAAATATATATTCAACCTTCAGACATTTGACCAACCACGCTTTCCCAAACTCTAATCCTCCAATCGTTATGCAGTTTCACCTTATATGCAGAAGACTATGAATCAAGGCAGCTATTGCACCTACATAGCCCTGTATACAATTCAAAAAACAACGTGGTGAACCGGAGACATTTTTACCGCGATCGCGGTAACAAATATGAGGCTTTAGGTTGGCTAAATGTGTAAGTAGCTGAACTTGTGAATTGTGAATGAGGTAATTAACTGCAATTAATTACAGCAACTAGCTAGACTTCACACAGGCAATTTACACGGGCAACGAATTGGCAATGCAGATTTGCATAATCAGTAGAGCAGCCGTAGTTACAACGGAATCAACGAAGACAGTTAGGCTAGGTGTGTGCTGCTCTGTGGTAACTGGCCGATCAGTGGTAACTCTGATTCAGTTGTAATTTCGTTCGTCAACAGACATCTATCTGTGCAGGTTGTGCCGGGAGTTCGTTTATGCCGGGAGTTCGCAAATCACACAGGTTGCCAAATTGAAAATTTAGAGGATAAATCATCAATTTAGAGACTAGAGATTGCGCTAGAGATGATGGGTCTACCGATCGCATCAGCAATCACATTCCTGAACAAACTCTATAACGCAACCTTTGTGAACGTCGATTAAACCCATTTTAAGGTTCCCCTCTCTGGGGTTGCAGATCGGATATCCGAAACCTCAGATCGGAAACAT
Source organism: uncultured bacterium (assembly GCA_964550475.1). Classification (GTDB taxonomy): domain Bacteria; phylum Cyanobacteriota; class Cyanobacteriia; order CAIUCS01; family CAIUCS01; genus CAIUCS01. Next base: position 1,307 of record CAZJZR010000551.1, on the reverse strand, counting down.
GCAGCTTGCTCACCTAAACTATCGGCAAGTTATGGTAGTCATACATTGACAACTATGCATTTAATGCCAATTATGCATTTAACGCATTGATAGCCAAGGGCAATGCCTGATCGCGTTCATTCAGCCCAACGATAGGTGATTAGCTCAAGAACAACGGGCATCTTAGGTCATGCGAGTCAACCAATAAGGTTGCGAGGGGGACAAGTTAATGGGAGTCGTGTTCTACCCGAACTGGGATGGCTACCGGAACGTCCGACCGTTCTGCTTGACGAAATAGACGTTCCATTTCCAAATAGGCAGCGATCGCAACGGTTACCAGTGATGCCCACATGAATGTATTCATATTCCCACCTCAATCTTAAAATGTTTCAACCTTATGTTAACAATCGTAACATTTATGAGAAGGATTCGTATAGTCCTTAGAGCATCAAAATTGGGACAAATTTCAATATTAGTTACATCTACTTAGTGCTTATCCCGTGGGAGGTGGAGTGATGGACAACGGTGGTCTGCTAATCGCCGCCGCAGCGGTAAACAGATACGGTTGAACCAGTCTACTCGTCTGTGCAGTGTGTAGTTTTGTAAAGATGGGTTGGATCCCCTTAAAATTTTCGTTCCCAACTTTGTCAACCTGATCCAGGATGGTTGGCTGATTGACTCTTCTATGCTTAGAGTACCCAGGAATCTGAGTACGGGTTGCATCATCTCTAACAAAATGAACTGACAGCCTTAAAATTTGCCAGAATTTATCCTTAAAAAACCCTGATTGACACTGGCACAAGGGGATCGCCCCCTGTACTTACCCTGGATTATTCATCAAGATTGTGAATAAGTTCGGAATATTCGGATTTATTACAGAATCCTTACGCTTGTTGAGCGATCGCAACAAATAGCGCAACAAAACTCGATGATCTCGATGATCGGGCGACTGACACGAAAAATTGCAGGGGTAAGTCCGTCGCTTGTGTTGAGCGATGCCGAAGCATCGGGTTGCCCCGTGGATCTGACCGTTAGACAGAGATCTAGGTGCAAACTGCGAACCCCTGCATTGGGCAGAAGGGTAGTGCCCCTAAAGATTTCCGGGCTTTCCGGTAAATTGTCATGAATTGTGCAGGGATTCACTGCCGCAGCCATTAGGGAGGAGCGTGAAAATTACCTATAGATTAAACACGATGCGTTAGGCTTCAGCCGTAACGCATCCTACGCCTACGCTGGGTATTTTATTTATTTACACTGGCCAAGGAGCAGGGTTGCACCATTTTGCTGGTCACCCACGACAACCGAATTCTCGACATCGCCGATCGCAT
>CAZJZR010000550.1:0-3506 GCA_964550475.1 uncultured bacterium | reverse complement strand
CCAGATGAACGAAACGATCTTGTTCTGTAGAGCTGTATCCATCGTTTACTCTGCCTATCCTCCCGTTTATGGTAAGCGAAGGTCAGCTTGGCAGACAACAATTACTTGGTAACCGTTCACATCCCCCCATACGAAAAGTGTTGCGGGCTACGCCCGCTTGTTCCTCCCCTGACGGGGAGTGAACGGTTACATTTTCTCCACATCTGAGGGGATGGCATGAACCGCCACTGCTGCCCCTTGTTCTTGCTCGGTTAACCGCCGCCAGCCATCCAACCGCCGATCAATCTCCTCTAGCTATCACAGGAGTCGGAAAAATTGTCCCCAAGTGTCGAGCTAGATTTTCGCGATCGCCCGATCTGCTCAATTTCCACAATGAATCATCGTCTTCGATGTCTGGCCGCACTAGCTCTGAAGCATTGGGTGTAGTCAGGAGATCCTAATCAAGCTATTTCTAGAAACTGAAAACCCCTTGAAATCATTGGATTTCAAGGGGTTTCATTGCTAAAGCGGGCGGTGGGAATCGAACCCACATCATCAGCTTGGAAGGCTGAGGTTTTACCACTAAACCACGCCCGCAGGTTGGTCGAACTGTGCCTCAACACAAGGCACTAATAAAGGTAACACAAAATGTTGCCATCCTCACCCCCAAAATCAGCGGCTTTTGGATCATGGTAAGGAATCGTCGGTCAGAGCATGGTTAATCAGGTTGACGCGATGTGCGACTTAAACAAAACCCTCATCCCCCAACCCCTTCTCCCTACTTGGGAGAAGGGGAGCCGGAGTAAATCAAAGTCCCTCGCCCTTTTTGGGAGAGGGATTTAGGGTGAGGGGGGTCGGCAAAGTTGCACATCGCGTCAGATTGTTAACTCGGAGGCTGTAAGCTGAAAGATTTGTTCTGTACAGCGTTCCCCTTGCCACTGGACTGAAACGGACTGCACCAACCTCATGCCCAATTTGTGGAGTAGGTGCAGCGATCGCCCATTCCGCGCATCCGCGATCGCCCGCACTTCCGTCACCGTGGTGATCGTAAACAACCGCATGATCAACGCGGCAACGGCTTCGTGAGCATAGCCTTGACCTTGGGCAGACTGTGCCAGGGTAAAGCCAATTTCCGCTACCTCTGGTCGCTGGGGATCAATGTATAGGCCGATATCGCCCAATAACTGATTGGAGGTTTGGTGGGCGATCGCAATCTGGCACCACTCCCCCGGCACTCCTAACGAGATCGTCTGCATGGTCTGAACGAATTCAGTGGCAGCGGTGGGAGAGAGGGGTTGCCAGCTTTGATACCGCGCCACCCGTGGATCAGTCCGATAGGCCCAAAATGGCTGAACATCAGCATGAATGAATCGTCGCAGCCACAGGCGCGGGGTGGGATGGGGCAAAAAATCAGCCGGGAACATAGAGCAACAGTCAATGGTTAGGGATGGATACTGCCATCGGGGAGGGTCGCCCCCGTGAGAATTACCCCGGTCAAATTCGCCCGTTCCAACTTGGCTCCCTTGAAGTTAGCTCCGGTCAAATCGGCACAATAGAAATCGGCGCGGTACAAATCGACGTTTTCAAAATTGGCTCCGGTCAAATCGGCACGCCGGAAATTGACACTCGCCCTGACCTTGGCGTTGGCGTTGGCGGGTGCGACACTCCCACCCAATAAAACTTGTTTTTGATCACTGGTTCGCAATTCCGCTGTGCCAAAATTCACATTCCGAAAGTTGACCAGTTTTAGGTTGGCTGCCTCTAAAATCGCTTTGGCTAAAACCGCTTCACTCAAGTCAGAACCGCGCAAATCGGCATCCCGCAAAATCGCACCCGTCAGGTCAGACTTAATCAAGCTGACTTCAATCATGTTGCTTTCGGTCAAGTTAGCGCGTGCCAAGTTACTGTTAATCAAATTGGCGCGGAGGAGATTGGCACGGACTAAATTCACTTCAAACAGATTGGCCTCTACCATAATTGCGCCCATCAGGTTGGCTTCGTATAGGTTGGCGCGGCTGAGGTTGACCCCACTCAGGTTGACTTCTCGCAGATTGGCCATGATCAGATCAGCCCGAATCAGGTTGTACCGTCGCAGATCGACTGCGGTGAGATTTGAGCCGGCTAAATTGGGTTCGATATCCGGATTTTGTATACGCCATTCATTCCAAATCCGAGCACCTTCATTGAGGAGGTCAAGGTGTCGTTTGTTGGTCATTCGTTCCTATCTCCCAGTCGTACCAAATGAAGTGGCGATCGCGCACCCAATTCCGAGACGTTACATTAATCATGCCAATAGCCACGATGCAGAAGCGATCTACAATGCGCTTCATTCCGCTGCCTAAATGATCAACCACGCTGGCGTAATTCGCTGTCAATAATCAGCAGGTTAATCAAACCGCAGCTTGATGAATCGCCTACATTCATTGTGCCCTGAACCAGCACCCTGCAAACTGAGGTCGTTGGAATTCCTGGTTAATCAGTGCAGCCAGGTGTTGCTGAATAGCAGGATGAATCGAGATGAATTGAAACGACGTTTCAATTCATCCAACTCTTAGCTGATTCCTAAATTCGGCAACGCTAGTGCAGCCAGTTCTAAATTTCTTGTGCTAAGGTCGTGATCAGGACTGTACGAAAGTGCGTTGTAGCGGCTGAGATTCGGTAGATCTCGCTGGCACGCCTGCCCGTGGCGAGTGCGTGTACCACGATGGCTTTTGGACACTTCCTAACAGCGTGATTAGCTCAGCGGTAGAGCAGTCGCCCAGCGATGGGTCGCAGGTTCGAATCCTGCATCATGCGCCAGCGAAAAGTTTGCTCAGTGGTAGAGCAATTGGCTCAGAACCAATCGGTCACAGGTTCAAATCCTGTACTTTTCTCCAACCCCAGCCCTGGGTATGGGCACCAGTTTGGCTACTGGAAACTTGGATAAGGGAGCAATCCCTGTGGTTCGAATCCACATTTTTCTCCAAACCCCGCCAATTTGCAGTCAGCCGGTGGCCGCCGCTTCGGTGGTGGTTACCCGCACCAGCGAAGGGCTTGCGCGATGGGTTTACCGCCGGACGAGAGTCGGTTATCGCGATCGCTGCATCACTATCTCTGCGGGGATAGCTGATCCGGCGATCGCCCTCACCGATAGCCTCAACTGGAGTGTGTGGGAATGCCTGCGGGCATTCCAGCGCATCCCAGCCACCGCCTCATCCAGTCCGGTAGTCCCCACCGCCCGCCCCAGACCTGGGACTGCAATTGCGCGGGGTTTGTTATTGGGTGGACACAATTGTAGTATTGTGTAGTATTATGGGTGGGTGATGAGTGGTAAGTGACGAGTGGATGGTGAATGGTGGATAGTGGATGGAGTGTAGACATCTCTTCACCCTTTACCCTTTACCCTTCACCCTTTTTTACCCCCTACCTGCTCCCTCCCATGTGGAAAACCTTCTACGTTAAGCAAACTGAACGCGGCGTGTTGTATAACCGCAATGATTTCCAGCGGATTTTGTTGCCCGGTTTGTATCGCTATCTTTGGTTTAGCC
>CAZJZR010000549.1:0-3507 GCA_964550475.1 uncultured bacterium | reverse complement strand
GGGATCGGTTAGGGTATGAGGCCACCCGCAGCTATGAGGGCATTGTCCAATGGCTAGAAGCCCAACGGTTGCAACAGGAGCAACGGTTGCTCACCAGTCCCATCGCCCTGCTGGATCGGGCGATTCAGCAATTTCTCTGGAACGGCAGCTACCTGCCCTATGACCAGTTGGCGGCACTGCGGGAACTGCTGGAAACGGCGCAGCATTACTGGGAAGTGGCGAATCGCCTCCGCAAGACGGCGCAACCGGCCCAATGGACAGCCACCAGCGTTGGAGCCAGGGAGACGGCCACCTTAGCCAACTTTATCCAACTGTTGCGGAGTGGCACCGTTACCGCCAACCCCTATCCCACCAATCCCTTGGGACAGTCGGGACGGGCAGCGGTCACCTTGGCGACGGTGTTTCAGTATCGGGCGAACCGCTCCACCCACCGCTGGCAGTTTTGGCTGGATGCGGGGTCAACGCTGTGGCTCACCGGGGTGGATTCGCTGTTTGGCGCACCGATTTTTCTGCACCAGTGGTCGGGTCGCCGCTGGACGGAGGCGGATACGTTGGCGATGGGCGAGGAGCGGTTAAAGCGGATCATCCAAGATTTGCTCAGTCGTGCCAGTGAGCGGGTCTACCTCTGCCACAGCGAATTGGCCACAACGGGACAGGAGCAAATGGGGCCACTGTTGGCGTTGATCAATGCGATCGCCCCGACTGACAGCGGTTAACCTACAACCATCCATGCGTCAGGTTAACCACTGTTATCCTGGCTGATTGCTGCCATGTCGCTCTAAGGCCAACTGCACCAACTGATCCACCAATTGGGAAAATTCGATGCCCGTTGCTGCCCACAGGCGCGGGTACATGCTGGTGGCGGTGAATCCCGGCATGGTGTTGATTTCGTTAATCAGCACCTCTCCAGTGGACTCGACATAAAAGAAATCCACCCGCGCTAGTCCCGCTGCATCCACCGCCATGAAGGCTTGGATCGCCATCTCTTGGATTTTTTGGGCGATCGCCGTTGGCAACTCGGCGGGGATTACCAAACCCGCCAACCCTTCGGTGTATTTGGTTTCGTAGTCATAAAAGTCGCTGCTGTAGGTGATTTCGCCCACTACCGAGGCTTTGGGATGGTCGTTACCCAACACGGCACACTCGACTTCGCGGGGAGAGGTCACCCCTGCTTCCACAATCAGGCGGCGATCGTAGCTGGCGGCATTGTCGAGAGCGGCTTCCAACTGGGCGCGACTGGTGACTTTGGCAATGCCTACGGATGACCCTAAATTGGCAGGTTTGACAAAACAGGGATAGCCAATTTCCGCTTCAATCTGGTCGCACAGTTTGGGGAAAATGCAGGGATTCGACCACACTTGGGCACGGGTTACGCCAACATAGTTTACCTGGGGCAGTCCAGCTTGGGCAAAGGCCATCTTCATGGCGATTTTATCCATGCCCAAAGCCGAACCCAACACATCAGACCCGACGAATGGCACCTGCAACAACCGCAACAAGCCTTGCACAGTGCCATCTTCTCCGTTGGGGCCATGCAGGATGGGGAACCAAACGTGGATGTCGCCCAAATGGGTGGGCAGTCCTTGGGTGATGGCAGCCATTTGGTGGGCGGTTTGGATGCGGCTAGGGGCGTTGTCACCGTTGGCTTCTGCAATCTCGGCGGCAGTGTCTCCCGTCAAGGTCGCAGGTGGGGTGCCCGCTGCCAATACCTGTTGTGCCAGATCCCCCGATCGCCACGTCCCATCTTTTTGAATGTAAACCGGGAGGACTTCGTACTTGTCCGCATTACCCGGTAGACCTAGGGCTTGGGCGATCGCCCCCGCTGACCGAATCGACACCTCATGTTCGCCAGAACACCCGCCAAACAGCAATCCTACCCGCACCTTTGCCATGCCTTCGCCTCCTCACTCGCGGTTCAACCCGCTGAATTATGACCAACAACCTGTCACTGACAATTTGCTAAAGCCTTGTTATTGCTGGGTTTCAGGACTATCACAGAGATTTTCCCCAATCAGCAATGGCACACCGCTCGCGTCCGTTACGATTGTTTAAATTGTTCAAATAAGGTTACCAGATTCAAACGGTTATCAGATTCAACAATCGTATTCAGGATTGTGGTATTGATTCGGTATTCATTTGGTATGCAGGATTGTGGATGTGATCAACCGGAAAGTCGCCCAGGCAACCCCGTAACCCGCTATTCCAGGTGGTGACTGGGGTCTGTCACGGATCTTTTAACCAACCCCTTGCCCTAGCTAAACCAAAGGTTAAACTAGTGTCATTCAGTTCTGTTGTATTGGGAACACCTGTGTTGCGATGAACCTTTGGCTGCGAGATGATAAAACAGCACAGGCGGCGGAGTTGCTCAATCGCTACAGCTTTGAGCTAGAGGGCTATGCGGCGGAATCGTTGGTGGTGGCGTGGGGGCATCATTTTACGGCGGAGTGGATTCGGTTGGCGGTGATTGAGGCGTTGTATCAGGGACGGTACAAGGCGGTGTCGGTGGAGCAAATTTTGGCGTTTTGGCAGCGGCGGGGACAGCCGTTGTGCCATTTCAGCCATGAGTTTGAGCGGATTATTTGCGATCGCCTCACCACTTCAGTTCCGCCCGTTGCAGCTCAACCTAGCCTGCCCACTGCTGATCCGACTGCGGTGGCGGTGGTGGTGGCGGATGACAGGGAGCGGGGGAATGCGGCGACGGTAACCGATCTGGTCGTTGAACCAGAGGGTGCGTCGTTGGAGTCGCTGGAGTTGGTGGAGGCAGCGATGCTTCAGGATGCTCACGCCACCGTGACGGAGTTGCCGAGCTTACCTGCGACGTTGGCGGCGATCGTGGCGGCGGGACAGGCTGGTGCGAGTCAGGCGGGGAGTCCAGCGGTTAGTCAAGCCGGAAGTCAACCGGTGGCATCAGAAACGCTGGCGACGGGTGGGTTTCGTCCGGGTGCCTATTTGGACGCTAGTAATAACCACCAGGCCAACTGGGAGCGGTTGGATGCGAGTAAGCATCCGATCCATGAGTTTGTGCCACCAGCAGAACCGTCGGAGTTTTATGTGCGGCTTAAGAGTGTTGCCCATCAGGACGGGGATGGGACGGTTGCCCCGGAGTCGGTGGCGGAGTCAGGGTAGGGACTTGTTGGCGATTCAAGAATGATCCCATCAATAATAAATTGGTCTGACGATTGAGTTCACCTGTGGGCGTGATGCCCATGGCGGTCTGGAATTGGCGCAGGGCAGCCCGCCAATCGCTGAAGCTGGTGGTGATGTAGCCAAGACGTTTGAGGTAGGCGATCGCCTCCTCCAAACTGAGATCGGCTTCTTGGGGGCGGAAGATGGGGACGTATTCATCGCGCCAAATCCGAGCCAGTTGGGCACGGTTGAGCAGCAGGATTTTACCGGGAGCGGGATCGGCGATCGCCACCCAGTCTTTGTCCATGGCGACGACTCCGACGGCATGGGGCAGTTTCCGCAGTCCGGCAAATTGCCAAACGCTGAGTACCCCCGGTCGGT
>CAZJZR010000548.1:0-3514 GCA_964550475.1 uncultured bacterium | reverse complement strand
CTAGGCTGAACTCTCCTCCCGTTGCATGATGTAGAAGACATAGCCATAGTAGCCGGAGTATTGGCGATAGAGGTTGATCTCCGCTTGGGTGAGGGCGATCGCCTCCAGCGCGTCCCCATCCCCCACATAGGTTTGGCGCAGGGTTTCCAGCCGCTGTTCCAAGGGGTGATAGTAGTCATCCCACCAAGCCGATTCTGGCAGCGTAAAGTGATCGACCACGCGATAGCCGCAGGCACGGATGATGTCTAGATTGCCCTGCACATCCTGCATTGCGGGATAATTTTCTTGCCAAAATGCCTTGATTTCAGCCGGTGGGTGGGGCTGTAACCACGTCACTTCTGAGACGGCAATATACCCGTGGGGTTTGAGCAGCGATCGCCACGCTTGCAACCCCGTGGCAAAGCCCATGATATAAATCGCCCCCTCCGCCCAAATCACGTCGAAACTGCTGGGGGAAAACTCCAGAGCGGTCATGTCCCCCAGTTGGATGTGGATGCGATCGGCCCAACTCGACTGAGCCACCCGCTCCGCCAACGTGGTTAAAAACGGCGGATGATTATCGACCGCAATAATCTGCCCGTCCGTCAGTTCAGCCAATGTCAACGTCTGCGCCCCAGGGCCACAACCGATGTCCAAAATCGTCGGCTGACTGGGTAAATCGGTCAAGTTAGCAAAAGCGCGTGCAGTCGAGGCGGCATTGCCGGGGCCTTCCCTGGGAATGTCTTGGTGAATTTCATAAAATACCGCCATAATCCGCTCTTGCCGATCGTCCATTTCATCCGCCTCCCATCGTCAATTGACTAATCTAGCCCAGATTCCCCCGAATTCGATGTGTACACCGATTCCCGATTACCGATTGCCAATGGCCAATCCTCTCTTGCACCACCCCAAGGTTAGGACTGCTATAGTTTTGGCTAGAATGACCACAGGCTGAACCTGTTGTTGGGGTGATAGACCATGGCTGAAACCCAATTCCCCGCAAATGATCCCAAACCTGCCGTTGCTGCACCAGAACCGCCAGCGGCTCCAGCGGCGCGATCGCCCCGTCGTCTGCCCATCCCAGTCATTTTGGCGGGTCTGTTGGTGCTGGGTGGTGGCGTAGTCCTGTGGCGATTCATCCAGCCCGCCCCCACCCGCTTAGAAATCAGTGGACGGCTGGAGGGCTACGAAACCGACATTGGGGTAAAAATTGGTGGGCGGATTAACTTTGTGGCAGTGCGGGAAGGTGATGCCGTGAAAACGAACCAAGTGCTGGTGCGGTTGGATGATGCGGAAATCCAAGCCCAGTTGCGCGGTGCCCAAGCCCGTCTGAATGCCGCTCAACAACAGGAACAACAAGCCAAATGGCAAATTGATGTGGTGCGCCAGCAAATCCAAGAAGCCAAACTGAATCTGGAAGTGTCTCAAGGGGATCAGGCTGGTCGCATTGCCCAAGCAGAATCTAATGTGGCCGCCATCCAAGCCCAACTGGTACAGGCCAAAGCCCAATTGAATTTGGCAGAGGTGAACCGAGATCGCGCCGCCCAACTGGTGAAGGACGGAGCCGTTTCGCAACAACAATTTGACCAAGCTGAAACGACCTTTGAGGCGGCTCAGGCTACGGTCGCCGCCTTAGAAAAACAAGTCGCCGCCAGCCAAGGTGCCCTCACCCTCGCCCAAACTAGCCGCTTCAATCCGGGTATTCGCACGAGTCAACTAACAGCGACCGAAATGCAACGCCAACGTGCTACCGCCCAACTGGCGGCAGCTCAATCGGAGGTGCAGAATGCCCGTGCCGCTGTGCAACAAATCCAGGCGCAAATGGCCTATTTGCAAGTGGTGAGTCCCCTAGATGGGGTGGTCACGGCTCGCAGTGTGGAGCCGGGAGCGGTGGTCTCCACAGGCAAAACCGTGCTGTCGGTGATTGACCTCAACACCGTGTATCTGCGCGGTTTTATCCCAGAAGGCGACATCGGCAAGATCCGGGTGGGACAAGCGGCCAAGGTGTGTTTGGACAGCCGCGATCGCGCTCCTGGACTGAGCACCGTCCTCTCGCGAATTTTTGGCAGTCCCCCCAGCGGTTGCGCCATGGCTCCCGCCGATCAAGTCTTCGAGGCCGAAGTCGCCGCTATCGATCCCCAAGCCTCCTTCACCCCCGAAAACATTTATTTCCGCGATGATCGGGTCAAGCAAGTGTTCGGAGTGAAATTAAAAATTCGCAACCCTGGCGGATTTGCCAAACCCGGGATGCCAGCGGATGCGGAAATTCTGTTGGGAGCGGGGAAATAGGTGAATGGTCACTGGTGGATAGTGGATAGTGGATAGTGGATGGTGCATGGATGAGGCGATTGTTTGAGGCGTTGCCTGGTCATGGTTGGCTATGACTCTACCCCTTCACCTGTGGTTCAACCCACAAGCTCCACCTCAGCCTGTCCGACTCACCATCCACTATTTACCAGCACCGAAAACCCAGTGGTTTACATTCACAGCAGTCCCCTAGTACAAGCGGCTCAACACATAATTAGTCAGTTCAACCAATGTGGTGTGAGACTCGGAGGGCGGCAAGTCGGCTAGGGATTGGCTCGCCAGTTGGGCATGGTGGGCAGCCAGTTGGCGCGATCGCTCAATCCCATCACTGGCATGAACTAGGGCGATCGCCTGCTCCAGATCCCCTGGTTGAGCAAATTCCCGCTCAATTAAGAGTTCTAGAGCTGGCTGTTGCTCTAGGGCGTACAGCACCGGAGCCGTTAAATTACCATCCTGCAAATCAGAGGCGGCAGGTTTACCCAACGCTTCCTGGGAACCCGTGAAATCCAAAATGTCATCGACAATTTGAAACGCCAACCCAATGTGCCGACCATACTGGTAGAGGTTCTCCGCCATACTCATCGACAAACCGCTGAGTAAAGCCGCTGACTTGGCACTATTGGCAATCAACGATGCGGTTTTGTAGTAGCTCTTTTCTAAGTAGTCATCAATGGTTAGCCCCGTATCAAATCGCTTTAAACCTTGGCGAATTTCCCCTTCGGCCAAGTCCATAATCACCTGTGACAGCAATTTGACGACCTCTAGGTTGTTGAGATTAGCGAGATACCAGGATGACTTAGCGAACAAAAAGTCGCCCGCTAATACCGCAATCCGGTTACCGAAACTGCTGTGAACGGTGGGTACACCGCGTCGGGTATCGGCTTCATCCAGCACATCATCATGAACCAAACTGGCAGTATGGATCATCTCGGTGATCTCCGCCAGTCGTCGATGGTGGGGCGTAATGTCCTGATGGTGGGGCATGGTTGCCCGCGACACCAACAGAACGATCGCAGGTCTAATTCGTTTACCACCTGCGCTGAATAGGTGTTCCGCTGCTGCGTACAGAATCGGATGGCGTACACCCACCAAGTCTTTGAGATTTTCTGCGAGTTGCAGTAAATCTTTTTCGACAGGAGAAAAGAGGGAAGTGGCTGAAGTCATGGATAAGCCGACCCCGGCAGTTAGTTACGAAATTTTACATATTTTCATTTTAAGATAAGCTCTT
>CAZJZR010000547.1:0-3518 GCA_964550475.1 uncultured bacterium | reverse complement strand
CGATGCCAACCTCAGCCGCACCAATTTCAGCCACGCCTTATTTAACCAAGCCAACCTGTCCCAAGCCAGCCTCACCCAAGCCAATTTGTCAGCGGCAGATCTAACCAGCAGTAACCTCAGTAGTGCCCGATTAGTCGGGGCAAATCTCTCCCGCAGTCAATTAGAAAACGCCAGTTTAACCGGGGCAGATTTAGCCCAAGCCAATCTGTTGAGTGCCAATTTAACCGGAGCGCGGTTAGGGCAGGTAAGTGCGATCGGTGCCCAATTTAACCAGGCCAACTTACGCCGAACCGATTGGAATGGGGCAGATTTGACCGAGGCAAATTTCAGCCAAGCCAATCTACAATCGGCCAACTTAGTCGGCACTCGGTTGCGGAAAGCCAATTTACAATCGGCTCAGTTACAAAACGCCAATTTACGGGGCGCAAACTTGAGCCAAGCTAACCTGTTGGGTGCCAATTTAGCTGGAGCAGATTTTGCCGGAGTCACCTTAGTCGAGGCTGCTCCCAGCCCAGTCAACCAATTTATTCAACGCACTCCAGATACCAATGGTGGCCTAAAGGTAGAGGGAGTGGATTTTTCTGCGGTGCAAAATTTAGATCAACAACAGCTTGCTTATATTTGTGCGGGGGGGGGATTGCATCCCCAATGTCGTTAATTGCGACCAAATTATTGGCATTGATTCCTTCTAATTGGCAATTCACCGCCACCGATAGGGGGAAAAAAGCAAAAAAAAATCGATCTGAACCCTATATACAGAAATCATCCAGTATGATAGAACATACTGAATGGTTGTCATTTGGACATATTTAGACATAGGAAAAAATACGGGTTCAAGGGAACTGCCTGATTGATCCCTAAATTTGATCCTTAATTTCTCCCCTGCTCATCCTAAGCATCGGTATCCGTGATCAACGGCACGATTCGTTAGTGATAAAACTTTGCTCAATGCTGGTTTGTCCTTACCAATAGTAATTTTCCGACGCATTAGGTTCAGGTTTGTTAATTTGTCCAATCTCGATGGCATCCAAACTCAATCACTAGCTCTTGCCAAGCTAGGGTTGAGCTGGACTTCTACTGTCTCTCTACGGCGTACTTTCTACGGCGTATTCTGTCGTCTCCGCCATCCAGTTCAGTAGCAGTTGAATGTCTACCCCAATTGGGGGGAATTCTCGATTAACGATTCCAGTTAAGCGTGTGTTACCCGTGGGGCGTATCCAAGAGTTGGGGGGGACATCCGGGCGAATAGAATTCGCGGCTATACAGACAAAGTCCGCCTACGCGGACTAAGGGTTTTGAAACCCGCGTAGGCGGGTTTAGTTCTTGTAGATGCGGTTTTAACCGCCCCTCCCCCAACCGTGAAATACGCCCTTACCCGTGTTCTTTGAGGATTTTGTTCCGGTTCTGTTATGAATGAACCGTCATGATGCCCGATGAACTCTGACCTGCAACAACCGCTCACTTTCTGTCCCAGGAAGAGAGGGTAAGCAATCGTAATTCACGGTTCAGAGGTCAGGCTAGCGTGCTGAGAGCAGGGTTGAAGATCTGATTTTGGCTGTGCGTCCTGTAACCCAAATCAATGAAATCCAAACGTTGTCACCTGCCCTCTTCAGTCGCTGATTTGCACAGTTGAATTGCACATGAATTGCACAGTTAACTGAACTGAACTTAATGATTCCGAGGAGTGAACTTATGAAATTATCCCAAGCATTGACCCAGCAACTGTTACTTGGTACAGGGGCGTTGGCTCTGACTGGAGCGATCGCCGCTACGGGTCTTGGTTTTACGGCTCAACCCGCCATGGCTCAAGCCGCCTATGGTAGCTACATTGGGGTGGGCGGTACCTTTGGTGTGACGAATGATAGCCGGGGTTCTGGCGATCGCTTTGGTGGTGTCGTTGCCGTCCGGTATAAGGTGTTGGAATTCCCCATCTCCCTGCGGGCGCAAACCTTTGTCACCGACACCGTTGCCTTTATCCCCAGTGTGTCCTACGACATTCCCTTCAACTGGCAAGGGGATGTGTACATTGGGGTTGGCCCCGCCTTCGGGACATCTAACAATGGCAACCCCTCCCCCATTGGTGACAAAACCAGCTTTGCCATCCAGCCCGGTGTGGACTATGCCATTCCCAACAGCAATCTGGTGGTCTTTGGCAACGGTGTGATTGCCTTTGATGCCTACAGAAATGGCGGTGGTACCGCTGCCGCTCTGCAAGCGGGTGTTGGTTTGCGGTTCTAAATTGGGTTGAATCCAGCGTAACCGTTCACTTCTCTGATGGGGAGTGAACGGTTACGAGCATAGGTGCTATTTGGCTAAGGCTTCCCCCAGCCATGCTTGATAGTTAGCGGCTTGCTGTTCCGAGGGATTGGCAATCGGTACAACCTGATAGCTGGTGGGCTTGGGAGCCGCCAGAGTGATCGTGTAGGTGCGGAGTTCGTCTTGGTGGAAGAGGGTGAGGCTAATCCGATCGCCCGGTTGGTAGTCCAGCAGGCGATCGCTCAACTGGTCGGCAGTCACCCGCAACCCATCGATCGCCAGCACCTCATCCTCCGGATCGACCCCCGCAATTGAAGCCGGAGAGCCATATTCCACAAACTTCACCACCTCACGTCCCGCCTCCGACTTCAGGTTGATCCCCAACTGCGGTGGGCGGCTGTGATCGTCGCCATTAGTTTGCAGTCGCAGCCCAAATGTTTCCAGATATTCTCCGAGGGGCAACTCCTCGGTGGTGTAGAGGTAGCGGTGGAAAAAGTCGCTGAGGTCGGTTTCGGCGATCGCCTCAATCACCGCCAACAACTCCCCGTGACTAAAGCCAACTTCCGCTTGGCCAAACTGCTGCCACATTTGCCGCAATACATCGTCCAGCGACTTACGGTTATTGTGCCGTTGCCGAATTAGCAAATCCAGCAACAGCGACACCATCTCCCCTTTCAGGTAATAGGACATTTGACTGTTAGCACTGTTGGCATCGGGACGATACAGCTTAATCCAAGCATCGAAACTAGACTCCGCCAGCGGTTGCACCAACCGTCCCGGTGTGGTCTGGAAGCGGGTGATCTCCTTACCCAACGCGCTCAAAAACGTCTTGGCATCATAAATTTTTGCCCGCAGCGGGATCAGCAAGTCGTAGTAGCTAGTGGTGCCTTCGCTGAACCACAGGCAGGGCGTATAGTTCTCTTCCCCGTAGGCAAAGGTTGCGGGATTAGTCGCGGCACTGGTGAGGAATTGCGGACGAATGCGCTTAACATTCCAGAGATGGAAGAATTCGTGGGCGACCAGTTGGATGAAGCGATTGTATTTGTCGCGATCGCGGAACCCAAAGCGGTTGTAAATCAAGGAACAGCAGGCTTTGTGTTCCAAGCCCCCAAAGCCCCGACTGGTCAGATGGAGCAAAAATAGGTAGGAGTCGTAGGGCAAGCCGCCAAACAAATCGGCCTCCACTTGGATCACCGCTTGCATATCAGCAATCAGGCGATCGGCATCCAAATTGCCCTTGCCCCAAATTGCCAACTGATGCG
>CAZJZR010000546.1:0-3521 GCA_964550475.1 uncultured bacterium | reverse complement strand
CCAATGAGTTGGTGAATGTGGTGAATACGTTCGTGGGAGCCGTGGTGGCGATCGGTTTAGGGCTGCTAGTGGGGTTAGGCTGAGTTGCGCCTGGGCAGGTGGAACAGCACACCTGCGGGGATCTAGAGCGAAAACTGGGAGCGACCAATGGAACCGCTCACGTCACTATTCAGGCTGATCAACCTTCTATTGCTTCATCTAAAATGCCTATGTTTGCCTGACCGAAATACAGGCAAACATAGGCATTGGGGGGATTGGTTAAGACTCCGAGCTTTTGCCAGAATCGCCCTTGCCTTTCCCAGACGATTCCGGTTTATTTTTGGCGGGTTCCACCTTAATCTGCATATCGCGGATAGACGCGCCCTGCCGTTTCAAATAATGTCCTAACGCCTCTCCAAACTCCTCCTCTGCTGTTTTCTCTTTTTCATCCTTACCCTTCTTCTTTTTCTCTTTCTCTTGCTCTTGAATTTGGAAAAATACGTGTTGTGTCCATAATCCCAGAAAAACTCCTATAACCAAACTGAATGGTTCCATGATGGCGATGCCCTGCTAAATAATTTTTTGTTGACCTGAATCGGCCTAAATTGAACTTGGATGAATGAGTCAAAATAATCGCTACCCTGATGAATGTTCCGACATGACACCTTTCAGATTTACGGAGTACAGTCGATTTATGCCAACGTGCTACTGGACTAAACGTTAATTGGTTAAGACTCTGCTCATGTAACCCTTCACTCCCCGTCAGGGGAGGAACAAGCGGGCGTAGCCCGCAACCCGTTTCCCATGGGGGAATGTGAACAGTTACGTGCTCATACTGCTAGCAGATGCTTAGACGAGATTCAGCCTAGTGGAGCGTCACAGCTAATTTTTAGGGTAAACTCCTACGAAATTTACCCTAAAACCAGAAGTTGACAGCGCACTAGGATGGCTGGCAATCTCGGAGTATCTTAAGCTACTCGCAACCTAGTGAGAATACGATTTGAATATGCTGCAATCTGTCCTGCAATCTGTGCGATTGGAGTTGGATTGCTGGTTAAGTTGTTAGTTGCACTTGGTGGATGGTAGATCTATTCCGCAACAGTACTTACAGTAGAAATAACGGTTTAATCCGCGCGGATAACGCTAAATATAGTTTAGCCCATGCAATTGTCAAGTCTTTAGTCAGAGAAAAACTTAGTCGGGGATGGCGTTGCCCGTGGTGGGATCGCTGATATACAGTCCCAACGTTAGGCTATGAATGACGTGATCCCAAATGGGGATGATGCGATCGCTGTCCTCCACCCAAAACTCGCAGGTGATCAGGCTTTGCACGCCAGAGCCAATCCCCACACAGATGCGCGAATAGGCCACCCGATTTTCCTGATCATCCAAAAATTTCAACTGAATCCAGACAATCCGCGCCGTCTGCCGATTCACAGTCACCACATCGCCCACTTCCAACACATTGCGTTCATCTCGTTCGGCGATGTCTTTTAATACCTTTTCTAAGGGAAAATCCTTATAATCCCCCGGTGGCAGCAGGTTATAGGACAGCTCAATGCAGCTATTATCATCGGGAGGAGTGGCATCTAGGAACCGAAAAGACTTGTCTTGCGGTTCCAGCACCCACTCAGAGGGCACCTCAATCCGCACGGCACCGCGTCCAACTACAAAGATTTTGTACCCCGGTGTAGCTTGCCAACGGTGATTGGGTTTCAGATCCAGGGTTTGCTTAATCCACTTCAGGTTATGCTTCTTTTGCTTCGCCATCGGTTGAACCCATTTCCCACCACTACAGCATCCCCATTACAGCACGTTTCCCCATCATTCGACAGCAATACCTGCGCCACATTATTGTCACTACCATGGTCAAAGACAAAGGCAAACGCAAATTAATCGTGACCCTCAGTTTAGTCGCCGCTCTAGGGGTAAGTTGTGTCTCCTTCTATCGCTTTTTGGTAGGAGTGGAGAACAACTATCGCTCTGCCATTGCTCAAATCGAAGCGGGGCAAGTTCCCCCGCAGCCATTAACTGTGTTGAAAAAAGACCAAGCGACCAGTGGGACAGGTAGTAAACAAACCACTTCGTTTTACATCACGTACCAAACTAAAAGGTTTACGGAGGTGAAGATTTCAGTCGATGGCAAGATCTATCATCAAGCTCAAGTGGGGGCACCCGCGATCGGATATTACATCCCTGAACAGGATGAATGGTTTGTTAGACCCACGCCCAAGAGTCCTAACTTGCAAGCCAATTATTACATTCACCCCAAAGCTAAATGGCTGTTACCTGGAGTTGTTTTGTTCTTTGGGGCGATCGCGATATTTCTCTATTTCCTATGCGCGTAAATCATTTAAGTAGACGGAGGTTAAGTAGACGGAGGAAAATAAACTGCGCTAGATGATGCACTACTGATCAGGCACTGAAGCTGCTTACAGATCGTGCGATTTATCACGCACCGCCGTTTTAATTTCCTGATCTACTTAATTCCTAACTCTCTACAGGCTTTAAACCATTCTCTAGCAATCGTCACAACTAGCTGATATAACTCCCAAGGCGCCACCCGGATTCGAACCGGGGAATAGAGGTTTTGCAGACCTCTGCCTTACCACTTGGCTATGGCGCCGAACCGCTTAACTGTCAATTCAACCCGATCACTTCAAGCCATTATCTCAATTTAATTAAAAGAGATACTAACCCAAGAACAGGTTGACTACTTTTAACTCTACACTACTATTCAAGTTTGCCCTAGCAAGATTCAGTACTAACCTTTACAAGTCGTAGGCATTGCCATGGAAAACTGAATAAATCACAAGTAAAGAGCACTAGCTTTAGTGTATCCCAATTGGGCAGGAAGTCCAACTACCAAAACCCAAGGAATAAGTATAGCAAAAAATACTGCCCTATAACATAGCAACCTATGACAGAACGAATACAACCGTTTTGGTTAGAGAGTGGTGCAAAAGTCCTATCCATAACCACCATCCACGTTTCAACCATCCTCTCAGACTCTCCAGCCTCCATGCCGCTTTAAGCAGGTAGCCAATAACGGTAAAGTAACCTTGGGGATTACCCCCCTCAGTTATCCCGTCAGAGTTATGACCCCAACCTTATCGTCCCAAGCTACTGTCCACCCAGCCATGTCTACCTATCAAGCCCGTGTCTACGTCACACTTCGCCCCTCCGTCCTAGACCCCGCAGGCACCGCCGTACAGTCAGCCCTAGACCATATGGGCTATGACAACGTATCTCAGGTACGCATTGGCAAATACATCGAAATCACACTGGACGCAGCAGATGAAACGACGGCGCGATCGCAACTCGACCGCATTGCCGACCAACTTCTCGCCAACCCCGTCATCGAAAACTACCGCATCGAACTGATCAATCCATAGCCATACCTGTCAAACCTCCTTTCCAGACTGATTTCAGCATCTTCTCGAAAATCAGTCCAAAAAAAGTTCCAGGAAACTGTTGACAAACCCTGGCAACTCCACTACATTGGTAAATGCGCTCAACGGGAGAGCAAAACACAACGCTCC
>CAZJZR010000545.1:1757-3526 GCA_964550475.1 uncultured bacterium | reverse complement strand
ACCGATCGCGCCTTCAGCCAACTCACCAGCCTGCGTGCCTCCAAGTCGTACCAAATCGAGTCCTACATCCGCACCATCCGCAAACACATCCAAACCCTGAGCGAAGACCCCTCCGTGGTCAATGCCATGGGCGAGTTTACCCAAGCCTACGTCCAACTCAACAGCGTCCCAGAAACGCCAGAAATCCGCCGCCAACTCACCGCCTATTACCAAAAAGAATTTTTGTCCCGCCTCGCCAAAACCGAGCAGGGATCGCCCGTCCTGGGGGCATTTTTGCCCACCACCACCGCCTCCACCTACCTGCAATACCACTACATTGCCGCTAACCCCAACCCGGTGGGGCAAAAGGATGTGCTGACCCAAGTTAGTGACGGCAGCCGCTACAGCCAACTGCATGGCCGCTACCATCCCACTTTCCGCAACATCATCAAAACCTTTGGCTACTACGACCTGTTTTTGATTGATCCCCAGGGCAACATCGTCTACACGGTTTATAAAGAAACCGACTTCACCAGCAACCTGATTACGGGGCCGTATAACGAAAGCAACTTGGCGCGGTTGTTGGCGACGGTGCGCCGCAGTCGGGAAAAGGGGTACGCCCGGATTGTTGATTTTGAGTCCTATGTGCCGTCCTACGGTGCGCCCGCCGCCTTCATTGCGGCACCGATTTTTGACGACTCGCAGTTTATTGGCGTGTTGGCGGTGCAGGTGCCCGTGGATGAAATTAACAATGTGATGACGGGGAACCGCCGCTGGCAGGTGGATGGGTTGGGGGAAAGCGGCGAAACTTATTTGGTGGGGCAGGACTATTTGATGCGATCGGTGTCGCGGTTTTTGATTGAAAGTCCTACGGCCTATCTGCAAACGCTGGAGCGCATCGGCACCGATAAGGGCACGATTAACCGCATCCAGCAATACAACACCTCGATTTTGCAGCAAAAGGTACACACGGACGGGGTGAAGGCGGCACTGGCAGGGCAACAGGGCACGCGGATCATCCGCGACTATCGGGATATTCCCGTTCTCAGTTCCTACGCGCCGCTGAATGTGGAGGGGTTGGACTGGGTGATTTTGTCGGAAATTGATTTGGCGGAAGCCTACGCCCCGATCTATGCCTTTCAGCGACAAATGCTGATTTTGGCGACGTTTTTGATGCTGTTGGTGACGCTGTTGGCGATGGGGTTGGCGCACCTGTTTGTCCGTCCGATCAATCGGCTGATCCACAGTGCCCGTCAGGTGGAGGCGGGAGAACTGAATGCGATCGCCCTCTTAGAAACCCAGGATGAGTTTGGCGAATTGGCGCGATCGTTTAATGCCATGGTGCACAGTCTGCGGGCACAAACCCATTTGGTGGAGGAGAAAAACCAAGAAAATGAACAGTTGTTGTTGAGTATTTTCCCAGCGGCGATCGCCAAACGGCTGAAACGGGGCGAGAAAAACATCGCCGAAAATGCCTCCAATGTGTCGGTGCTGTTCTCGGATCTGACCGGATTTTCTAAACTGACCGATTCCCTCTCGGCACAGGAAGCGGTGGCATTGTTGAACGAACTGGTCACCGCCTTTGACGAAGCGGCAGAACGCTACGGCATGGAAAAAATTAAAACCATTGGCGACAGTTACATGGCGGTGTGCGGCCTGTCTCTGCCCTATCTGGATCACGATAAACGGGCGATCGACTTTGCCATGGAAATGTTGACGATTGTGCGGCGGTTCAACCACGAGCGCGGCTTCCACCTGAATGTCAGTGTGGGGATCAATTCTGGGGATGT
>CAZJZR010000545.1:0-1657 GCA_964550475.1 uncultured bacterium | reverse complement strand
GCGTGGCAGTTGGTGGCGATTCGAGCCGTTCAGAGTCCGGTGTAGGGGGAGAAAGTCTTCTGGCTACGTTGCTACCCCTACGATCCCCCCTAGCCCCCCTTGGAAAGGGGGGAAAAGACTTTCAAAGTCCCCCTTTTCAAGGGGGATTTAGGGGGATCATAGATCTCACAACGCAGCTAAGGGGGAATCATGCCAGCTAATTTGGGGTCGTTGTTCGTGTGGGCGATCGCCCTGATCATCTGTTTTCCCCTGTTGGTGATTGTGCTGGGGGAACTGAGCTATCGGATGCAGCGGCGCGGCAATCCCCTGGCGGCAACGTTGCGGATTATCCGGAATCTGTTGTTGCCTGTGTTCACCTTAATGGTGTTTGTGCAACAGATTTTGCGCCTGTCGCCCCAGAGTGAACTGGTCAAGACCGTCCAAACGCTGTTCTGGCTGTGTGTTATCCATACCGCGTTGTCGCTGTTTAACGATCTGCTGTTTGAACAGGCCAAGGGCGACACCTGGCGCACCCGTGTACCCAAATTGCTGATTGATTTGGTGCGGTTGTTTGTAGTGTTGCTGGGCGGGGCGATCGTCCTGGCGACGGTGTGGAATGCTGACTTAGCGGGGTTGGTGACTGCGCTGGGGGTAAGTTCCATCGTCATTGGTTTGGCGTTGCAGGATACCCTCGGCAGTGTGATGTCGGGGATCGCCCTGTTGTTTGAACAACCGTTTGCCGTGGGGGATTGGCTGCGGGTGGGCGATTTGGTGGGACAGGTGATTGATATCAATTGGCGATCGGTGCGGTTGCAAACCTTTGAACACGAAATGGTGGTGATCCCGCATAAGTTGATCAGCAGTGAAATTATCCGCAACTTCAGTCGGCCTCGCCCCATCCATGCGGAACGGGTGCAGATCGGCTTTTCCTACAGCGATCCCCCTAATTTGGCCAAGCACGTTCTGCGTACCACGGCTCTGGAAACTGAGGGGATCATGGCAGAACCGCCGCCGCAAATTTTCACCGTGTCCTACGACGATTTTGCCGTCACCTATGAGGTGAAGTTTTTCATTGAAGACTATGGCGGTTTAGAGGAAATTCGCGATCGCTTCATGAGTCGGGTGTGGTACGCTGCCCAGCGCAACGGCCTCACCATTCCCTTCCCCATCCGCACCCTCTACCACTTCCACGGCCCCACCGCCGCCGCCCAAGGCAGTTCCAAAAAATTGGCCGACTCGTTGCAATCGATTCCCGCCTTTGTGCCCCTCAACCCCACCGATAACCTGGAATCGCTGTCCCAGAGCGTCAGTCTGCAACACTTTGGCACCGGGGAACAGGTGGTGCGCCAGGGAACCAACACCAACGCCCTTTACATTGTCATCTCCGGCCAAGCGGTGATGACCACCCAAGACAACCACGGACAGGAACACGAAGTCCTGCGGCTGAAGGCGGGGGAATTTTTTGGCGAAATGACGCTGTTTTCTACCGACAGCAGCCCCACCTCAATCACGGCTCTGGAAGACCTGGAGGTGATGTTGCTGCCAGCGGCGATCGTGAATCAGATGATCGATCGCCAGCCCAGCTTTGCCCGCGAAATTAGCCAAATTCTGGAGCTACGCCGCCGCGCTGTGCAGGAAGCCCAAGCCTCCCGCAACAACCTGCCGCAACCATAAAAAA
>CAZJZR010000544.1:285-3527 GCA_964550475.1 uncultured bacterium | reverse complement strand
GCCAGAGCCAGACGGGCTTTTTCGCCACCGCTGAGGGCTTCCACCCGTTTGAATACGGTGTCACCGCTGAACAAAAACCGTCCCAGCAAGGTGCGGACTTCTTCGTTGCTCCACTTGGGCACTTCGTCGTGGATGGTTTCCACTACCGTTTTTTGCAAGTCCAGGGCTTCGGCTTGGTTTTGCTCGAAGTAGCCAGGGATGACGTTGTGATCCCCCAGTTTGATCGTGCCGTCGGTGGGTTGCTCCATGCCTGTGATCAGGTGCAGCAGGGTGGATTTGCCTGCACCGTTGGGGCCAAGGAAGGCGATGCGATCGCCCCGTTCGATCAACAATTCCGCCCCCAGAAACAGAATCTTGTCGCCATAGCTGTGGGTGAGGTTGTCGATGATCACCACTTCGCGGCCACTGCGGGGAGCCGGAGGAAAGCGGAACTTCAGCGTCCGCACATCTCCCACCGGAGCCTCAATCCGTTCAATTTTGTCCAGTTGCTTTTCGCGGCTCTTGGCTTGGGTGCTGCGGGTGGCACTGGCGCGGAACCGATCCACAAAGGCTTGTTGTTTTTCCAGTTCCTTTTGCTGCCGTTCAAAGGCACTCAGTTGGGCATCCCGCTGCTCTTGCTTCTGTTGCAGATAAGCGGAATAGTTACCCAGGTAGGTGGTGGACACCCCCCGCTCCGTTTCGACGATTTGGGTGCAGAGCCGATCCAAAAATTCCCGGTCATGGGAGACGATCACCATGGGGGTGAGTAAGCCCTTGAGATAGATTTCCAACCATTCAATCGTTTCCAGATCGAGGTGGTTGGTCGGTTCATCCAGCAGCAGCAGGTCGGGTTTTTGCAGCAGAATTTTGCCCAAGCTCATCCGCATTTGCCAACCGCCGCTAAAGGCACTGACGAGGCGATCGCCGTCTTCCGCTTCAAACCCCAATTCCGGCAGAATTTTTTCAATTCGTGCATCCAGCCCATAGCCATCCATGGCTTCAAATTGCCGCTGGAGCCGATCCATTTGGTTCAGTAACCGATCCAAGTCCTCTGGACTGGCGGTTTCCAAGTCGTGATGCACCTGGGTGAGGGCTTCGTGAACATCATTGGCCTCACCAAAAGCCCGCCAAAATTCTTCCCGCACTGTCCGACAGGGATCAACCTCAAATTCTTGGGTCAGATAAGCAATGTGGAGGCTGGCCGGACGGATTACCTCGCCCGATGTCGGCTCAATTTCCCCAGCAATAATCTTCAGTTGGGTGGACTTTCCGGCTCCATTCACCCCGACTAAACCGATGCGATCGCCCGGTTTAACTTCCCAGTTGACATCTTTGAGAACTTCGCCAGTGGGATAAATTTTGCAGACGTGTTCTAATCGCAACATGGGAATTGGAGTGGGTGAGGGGGTGGACTGGGACGGGAGGTGCGATCGTCCATTGCCACTACCCAAATCACTTACCGGAGAACCCAGTGGGGTATTGCATGGAACGGTCGCTTACATTGTCATTCATCCGAATGATCTTCGGATTGCCTTAACAGAACTTAATTATCAGAGTTTCATTATATACGCTGCGCGCTCA
This sequence comes from uncultured bacterium, assembly GCA_964550475.1. Classification (GTDB taxonomy): domain Bacteria; phylum Cyanobacteriota; class Cyanobacteriia; order CAIUCS01; family CAIUCS01; genus CAIUCS01. The sequence continues at coordinate 1,967 of CAZJZR010000544.1, read as the reverse complement.
TCGGCCAGGGGTCAGGGGGATTGATCATGATGAATTCGCATAACCGACTGATCACAGGCGATCGCACAGGTCATAGTACAGGTCATATCTTGACAAATTACTCATGCAACGTCATAGGTTAGGGTGAGGATGGCTCCCTAGCTAACCGTCCCGGAGCCACTATCCAGTTCTTCCTCAGTTCTTTTTCCCCATCCCACCATGCCGAATCGTCTTGCCGCCGCCGCCAGTCTCTACCTCCGCAAACACGCCGACAACCCGATTGACTGGTGGCCGTGGTGTGATGAGGCACTGACCACCGCTGCCACCGAGAACAAGCCGATCTTCCTCTCCATTGGTTATTCCAGTTGCCACTGGTGCACGGTGATGGAGGGAGAAGCCTTTTCCGATCCAGACATTGCTGACTACATGAACCAGCATTTCCTGCCGATCAAGGTAGACCGGGAGGAACGCCCCGATCTGGACAGCATCTACATGCAAGCCTTGCAAATGATTACGGGGCAAGGCGGTTGGCCGCTGAATATTTTCCTGTCGCCGGACGATCGCGTGCCGTTTTATGCCGGAACCTACTTCCCAGTGGCACCGCGTTATGGCCGACCGGGATTTTTGCAGGTCTTACAAACCCTGCGCCGCTTCTATGACATGGAAAAGGGCAAATTGACGGCCATGAAGCAGCAGATTCTGGACAATTTGCAGGCATCGGTGCTGTTATCCGGTAGTGCCAGCTTGACGGCGGAACTGTTGCAGACGGGCTTGGACTACAGTACGGGGATTTTGCTCAACCGCAGCCCTGGCCCCAGTTTTCCGATGATTCCCTATGCAGACGCAGCCCTGCGGGGGACGCGGTTCGGCTGGGAGTCGCGCTATGACTGCGATCATGCTGTGCGTGACCGAGGGCTGGCCTTAGCCCTGGGCGGCATTTACGACCATGTGGCCGGGGGATGGCATCGCTACACCGTTGACCCCACCTGGACGGTGCCTCACTTTGAAAAAATGCTCTACGACAATGGCCAAATTATGGAGTATTTGGCGAATCTCTGGAGTTCAGGGGTGCAGGAACCGGCCTTTGAACGGGCGATCGCGGGGACAGTGCAATGGTTACGCCGAGAAATGACCGCCCCCGCTGGTTACTTCTACGCCGCCCAAGATGCCGACAGCTTCGTGACCCCAGAGGACGCAGAACCGGAAGAGGGGGCTTTCTACGTCTGGAGTTATGCCGATCTCCAAGAACTGCTCACCCCTGACCAACTGACCGCCCTCAGCGATGCCTTCAGCATCAGCCCAGATGGCAACTTTGAAGGCCACACCGTTCTGCAACGGCAGCAGTCAGGTCACCTATCCGACACGGTAGAAGCCGCTTTGGCACAACTGTTCATTGCTCGGTACGGCAGTCCCGCCGCCCAACTGCCCAGTTTCCCCCCCGCCATCAATAACCAAGCCGCCAAGTCCACCCCCTGGCCGGGACGCATCCCCGCCGTCACCGACCCCAAAATGATCGTCGCCTGGAACAGCCTGATGATTTCCGGCCTCGCCCGTGCCGCCGCCGTCTTCCAGCAACCCGATTACCTCCAGCTTGCCACCACCGCCGCCCAGTTTATCCTGACCCACCAATGGCAGAGCGATCGCCTGCACCGCCTCAACTACGACGGCACCCCCGCCGTCCTCGCCCAATCCGAAGACTACGC
>CAZJZR010000544.1:0-261 GCA_964550475.1 uncultured bacterium | reverse complement strand
ATTGTTAGATCTGCATCAAGCCGCTGTAGGGTTGGGGGAAAAAGGGGAAAGGGAAAAGGGTGAAGGGTTAGGGGAAAAGGGTGAAGGGGAAAGGGTGAAGGGTGAAGGCGAAGCATCACCCTTCACTCATCACTCACCACTCACCACTCACCACTCCTCACCATCCACCATCCACCATTCACCATCCACGACCGATTGGCTGACCCACGCCGTCCGCGTCCAAGCTGAATTTGATGAATTCCTCTGGAGTGTGGAGTTGGG
>CAZJZR010000543.1:0-3531 GCA_964550475.1 uncultured bacterium | reverse complement strand
AAGGGTTGACCATCCAAAATCACCACATTGTCCATCCGGCTCTGCAAGAGGTGTTTCCCGATTTGGTGAAATAGATTGGGGAGGGGTAATGGGTGATTGGTAATGGGTGATTGAACCACCCAGACACTAAGACACTAAGACACTAAGGGATCACAAAGTCAGTACCTTCGTGTTTCTTGGTGTCTCCGTTGTCTCCGTGTCTTGGTGGTGAAGGCAAAGCATGAACATCCAATGTCCAGAACGAATGGGTATTTTCTGGTTCTAATTAAATTTGTGTTGTCCACCGTAGGGGCGAAGCATTCCGGCCATGATTTTTCGGTTATTCCCTAACTTAACTACCGGAATGCTTCGCCCCATACAAGGTTATCGGTTCAAACACAAAATCATTGAGAATCAGGGTATTTTTCGAGGTGCCCATTACCAATCACCCATTACCCATTTATTACCCATTTATTACCCAAGTTCATGTCTAACGCTGTCCCCCCTGCTGGCAAAACTGGTATCGCCATCCTCGGTTGTGGTCGCTGGGGGTTACATTTGGTACGGAATTTTCTCAGCCATCCCCGTGCCATGGTGGTGGCGATCGCCGATCCGCATCCAGAGACCCTGGCCAGTTTGCCGGGACGATTGAGGGCAACGGTACAGGACTGTGGTTATTGGTCAGCGGTGAACTTGACCACCGACTGGCGACAGGCGATCGCGGCTCCGGGGGTGGAGGCGGTGGCGATCGCCACTCCTGCCGCTACCCATGACGAGTTAATCAGCACAGCACTCAACCAAGGGTTGCACATCCTGGCCGAAAAACCCCTTACTCTGGATCCGCAGACTTCTTTAGCCTTGTGTGACCTCGCCGATCGCCAGCATCGTCAACTGGTGATCGACCACACCTACCTGTTCAACCCCATGGTGCAGCAGGGTAAAACCGTGGTGCAAAGCGGTCAATTGGGGCAGTTGCGTTATGGCTATGCCAGTCGCACCAATTTAGGCCCCGTCCGCCGCGATGTGGATGCCCTGTGGGACTTGGCAATTCACGATATCGCCATCTTCAACCATTGGTTGGGGCAAACTCCGGTGGAAGTCAGCGCACGGGGGCAATGCTGGCTCCAATCGCAGTCCTCGGCTCTGGATACACCGCTGTACGACTTGGTGTGGGCGACCCTCACCTATCCCAGTGGCGTGCAAGTCACGATTCACCTCTGCTGGCTCAACCCCGATAAACAACGCCGTTTAACCCTTGTGGGTAGTCAGGGCAGTTTAGTGTTTGACGAATTACTCAACCAATCCCCCCTGACGGTCTATCACGGGGAATTCGCCACCGATGGCAGCTTTACCCCGATCAATTTGGCGCAGACCACGGTGCCGATTACCCCCGTTGAACCGCTGAAGCAGGTTTGTACCCACTTCCTCGACTGTGTGCAAACCAATCAACCCTCGGCGATTTCCAATGGCAGAGTTGGCACAGACTTGGTACGCATTTTGGCAGCGTTATCGCGATCGCTGGAATTGGGGGGACGGGCGATCGCGGTTTAAGCAATGCCAACTCAATGCGATCTGCAACGGGCGCATTTTGCCATTGGGGGAGTGGCGATTAAAATCGCGGCTATCAGAACCAAACCTGCCTACGCAGGTTTCTGACCTACAGAATAGGGGTGTTGCTGAATAGGCTGCCTTTGAGAGTCCGCGCAGGCGGACTTAGTTCCTGTAGACGCGGTTTCAACCGCCAGTCCCCCAACTGGAACGCCCCTTGGGCTATACCCTTTTCCCATATTTGGGAGAAGGGGGTGGGGGATGAGGGCGAGGGTAAGTTGAGCAGTTACATCAACTGGTTAACTTGCATCTTACATTTGCGTCACAACCATCCCAGACGTTATCAACATCGTTCCCAAGATCGGAGGTGCCATCAGTTGCATGGAAATTGGCCTGGGATCAGCCGCTGCTGTTGCATCTCGTAACAGTCAACAGTCATATCTTTTTACATCACATATTTATATAGATATGCCAACCTTCGTTAGAAATTGGCTATTCCGTAGGAATGCCGACTAATTCCCCTGAGCCTGTAATAACTTTACCAATGGCCACTGCGGGAATCTCTTGACTGTGAAACCATTGAATTGCCTGCTCCTGTTGACTTTGGGGGACTAAGACCACAAACCCCACCCCCATGTTGAATGTCCGTAGCATCTCTGCCCGTGATACACCGCCCGTTGTTTCCAGCCAGGTGAAAATTGGGGGTATCGACCACGCGGTGGGATCAATTTCAATCGCTTGATCAGCCCCCAAGCAGCGGGGCAGATTTTCCGGTAAGCCGCCCCCGGTAATGTGGGCCATGCCGTGGATTTCCAAGCCAGCTTTGAGGGCAGAGCGGATGGGCTGGACGTAAATCTGGGTGGGGGTTAACAACACCTCCCCTAGCGTGGCTCCGTTGAATAGGGCGGGGCGTTCTTGCAGGATGGTGGCGAAGGGGACAGCCTGGCCGGGAAACACGCAATCTTCGACAATTTTACGGACGAGGCTGAAGCCGTTGCTGTGGACTCCACTACTGGGCAGGGCGATCGCCACATCCCCCACCTGCACTTGAGAACCGTCCAGGAGGCGACTGCGATCGACCATGCCGACACAAAATCCGGCCATATCGTACTCGCCCGCTGCGTAGAATCCCGGCATTTCCGCCGTTTCGCCGCCCAACAGCGCACAGCCCGCTAACCGACAGCCCGTGGCAATTCCCGCCACCACCTGGGTCAATTGCTCCGGTGCTAGTTTCCCGGTTGCCAAATAATCCAAGAAAAACAGCGGCTCTGCCCCAGAGGTCAGCACATCGTTGACGCACATCGCCACCAAGTCAATCCCCACCGTATCGTGGCGATCTAAGGCAAAAGCCAACTTCAACTTCGTGCCCACCCCATCCGTACCCGACACCAGCACCGGATCTTGGTAGCCACCCGGCATCCCAAAGCAGCCGCTGAACCCGCCCAACTGCCCCATCACCTCCGGGCGATAGGTGGATTCCACCAACTGCCGAATGCCACTAACAAACGTGCGCCCCGCTTCCACATCCACCCCAGCCTGCCGATAGTCCATCCTGCCGTATCTCCTGGATTAAATGCCGCCTGTATTTTAGTGGGGAGTGGTGGATGGTGGATAGTGAGTGGTGAGTAGTAAGTGATGAGTGGTGAGTGGGTAAGGGTGGGCGATGCCCACGATTTGAGCATTGCCTACTTTGAGATCAACCGAGAACAAGGGACTTGCAGGTTAATCCTGTATCCAATCCGCTATCTGTAGGGATAGGGCAATGTGCATAGGTGTCAAGTTAAGGGTTTAGGCCAAATGTCAAGGATTGAGTCGGTGTAGCGATAATCCTGTAGGGGCGAAGCATTCCGGCCATGAATATTGGTCAAGTTCATAGATCATCTACCGGAATGCTATGTGCAAAGCACAGGCAAGGCCAACGCCCCTACACCTTGCGGGATCATCACAGGTATTGCTCTAGACCCGTTGATTATCAACGGATTTGAGGAATTCTTAAATCTGCTT
>CAZJZR010000542.1:0-3532 GCA_964550475.1 uncultured bacterium | reverse complement strand
GTCCTGCAAGCCGCTCTGGAGTTGGGTTGGCAGTACCATGGCCTTACGTGGTCACCCCTGACCGGGCCAGCGGGTAATCTGGAATATTTATTGTGGTTACGCATGGATGCGGGGATGGCGGTGCCAGATTTGGGGGCGATCGCCCAACTCACTAGCACAGCCCAGCAGGAGATGGCATAGCTCCACGGTTGCAACAGCCGTAACCGTTGACTCCTTTTAACCGTTCACTCCTTTTAACCGTTCACTCCTTTTAGGTTTACTCCTTTTAGGTTTACTCCTTTTAGGTTTACTCCTTTTAATAGATGCGCCCGTTACCTTCTCAAGTTATTCACAACTTTCGTCAATAGTCTTATATAGGTAGTCATTAGTTTGTTCCCCTAGCCCACGCAAACTGGGTTGGGGGTTATTTTTTGGCTGCTTAAGCGGTACAATTTCACGGTTTCGCCCGCCATTAGTTTCGGACTCATGCCTCCAGAGCCAAATTCCCCTTGCTCCACTGTCCAATTATCCAGCCGCCAATGGGCCAATCCGGAACTGAACCAACTGCAACAGGCCGATCGCGCCGCTCACCAATGGTATCGGTTTGTCCTCTCCTACCCGCCCCATTTGGTGCAGCAATATGTGAACAAATTTGGCTTAGGGCAGGGCGATCGCGTCCTTGATCCCTTCTGTGGTACGGGCACAACGGTGGTGGAGTGCAAAAAATTGGGGCTAACCAGCGTGGGGATTGAGGCCAACCCGATGGCGCATTTTGCTGGAACGGTGAAGCTGGATTGGACTCCTGACCCCGATCGCGTGCAGGCGATCGCCGCTACCATTGCCACCACTGCCCAGCAGCAGATTGCCCAGTCTCTCCAAAGTGGGGAACCATGGCGGGATTTGACCGCTGACCAACGCAAAGTGATTCTCGCCAACTCCATCAGCGATCTGCCGTTACACAAAACCCTGATTTTGCTGGAGCAGATTCACCAGGCAGGGCACGGTGATGGGAACCCTTACCCACACCTGCGGCTGGCGTTGGCGAAAGCGGTGATTACCCAGATCAGTAACCTGCACTTCGGGCCAGAGGTGGGGGTGGGCAAGGCAAAAGTGGACGCGCCTGCGGTGGAAGCGTGGTTAGCGGAGGTGGATGCGATCGCCACCGATCTGAGCTATTTGCAAACCCTGCCCCCCGCTCCTGCCCAGGTGTATCACGGCGATGCCCGCCAAATTTTGGCCATGGGGACAAACGGCATCGCGCCCCAGTCAATTAGTGCCGTAATCACGTCTCCACCCTATCCCAACGAAAAGGACTACACCCGCACCACTCGCCTAGAGTCGGTGTTGTTGGGATTTATCAATAACAAGGCGGAATTGCGATCGCTGAAGCACGGGTTAATTCGTTCCAATACCCGCAATGTGTACAAAGCCGATACCGATGACCTTTGGGTAGAGAAGCACGCCGAAATTCAAGCGATCGCGCAGGCGATCGAGGCGCGACGGATTGAATTAGGCAAAACCAGCGGCTTCGAGCGGTTGTACCATCGCGCTGTCAAACTGTACTTTGGCGGCATGGCCAAACATTTGGCCGACCTGCGCCATGTCCTCTGTCCCGGTGCCCAATTGGCCTATGTGGTTGGCGATCAAAAATCTTACCTACAAGTAATGATTCGCACGGGGGAGTTGTTGGCACAACTGGCACAGGGCTTGGGCTATCAGGTCGTAGATATTGAGCTATTCCGTACCCGCTTGGCAACAGCCACCAAGGAACAAATGCGGGAGGAAGTGGTGCTGTTGCGTTGGCCGGGACAGTGGCCAACAGCGGACTATCCATTCAGCGATCGCCCATTTTGAACCGAGGGAGGTGAGCCAATCACCGCCTTAGGACTCCGATTCGGTGAAGTGGAGTTGCAAGTAGACGAGGCTAAAGGCAACCAGCAGCAGGGCGATCGCGGCGGCGGCGGCATAGCCAAAGTCAAATTGGGCAAAGGCTTGGGTATAGATGTAATACACCAGCAAATTAGTCGAATTGAGTGGTCCGCCTCCGGTGATCACATACACCTGCTCAAAGCTGCGGAGGGTGAAGATGGACGTGGTGACGATCGCAAAAATCAACGTCGGGCGCAGACTGGGTAAGGTGACATACCAAAACCGTTGCCAAGCGTTGGCTCCATCAATCTCAGCCGCTTCGTACAGGGCTTGAGGGATAATTTGCAATCCCGCCAAAAATACCACTAGATTAAACCCCAACTGTTTCCAGGCACTGAGGATGATTAACACAGGCATCGCCCACACCGGACTGCTGAGCCAGGGAATCGCCTCAGCTCCCAATCCTCCTAGCACCGCATTCACCGGGCCATCGGTTTGGAACAACCACCGGAACCCCAACCCCACCGCCACCAGCGAAGTAATCGACGGAATGAAGTAAGCGGTGCGGAAGAGTCCTTGTAACTTCAACCGTTGCAACAGCAGATTGCGGTTCAGCAACACCGCCAAACCCAACGGGATCACCACGCTGGGAATCACGGTGGCGATCGCAAAATACACCGTATTCCCCACCACCTGCCAAAAGTCAGGATCATTGGCAAGGCGAAGATAATTCCGTAGCCCCACCCAATGAATGCCGCCACGGGTAAAGCTGCCACTGGTGAAACTAAGATAGCCTAGGTAGGCGATCGGCCAGATGACAAACAGGCTGAACAACAGTACCGCCGGAGCCATGAATGCCCAAGCAATCAAGGTTTGGGATGATTGCAATGCGTGTGATGGCGGGTTGCGATCGCTGCTCTTAACCATGGCACGAAACAAATTCGTAGGATGCGTTAGCCCTAGCGTAACCCATATCGATTCACCGCCAGAACACTCAGTCGCCATTCACGGGTCGCCAGAGCCAGCTTTAACTTGCCTTGTGTCATGCTTGTTGACTATCATCCAGTCATGTCACCAAAGATTAAAACTTTCTCCTTTCGGTATTTCACCACGAATGCGATCGTTCGGTGGTGGATTGTCGGTTTTTTCTTCATGGGAATCAACATTCCCTTGCTCTATTGGTTTAAAGACCTGTTGCAATTACCCCTCCCGATCGCCACCCTGATTGCCGCAGAACTGAGCACCATATTTCGGTTTCTGATCAACGATCGCTGGGTGTTTCACCATCCCAAACCGACTTGGCAACGCCTGTGGCAATACCACGTTGCCTCAGTCGGTAGCTTTATTATTTGGTGGGGCACTGCCAACCTACTTCCCCAGTTTGGAATTCACTATTTAATTGCCGCTGTATTAGCTGCTGCCTGCTCGGTTTGCTGGAGCATGACAACGAATTTCCTGTGGATTTGGCGACGGGGCAAACAAACTGACAACCTCCCCTCTAGCAGCGAATCGGCTGAAGAGAGGGATGGCGTAATCGGCAATGGGTGAGCGATCCATACAATCTATAATCCATCACCCATCCCCCATCACCCATCCCCCATCACCCATCACCGATTACCAATTACCGATTACCGATTACCGGGCGTATTTCACGTTTGGGGGAGGGGCGGTTAAAACCGCATCT
>CAZJZR010000541.1:0-3556 GCA_964550475.1 uncultured bacterium | reverse complement strand
ATAGCAATCCCAACTGAGTCGTACACAACGGTAGTTATTCAATTTAGCGAACAAGGGGCTTAAGCCCCTTGCCTGTTTGAGCCTGATTTAGGATTGCTATAGTTGCGTCTTAACGGTTAATTCATTCCGTTAAATTGACTGTTTTTGGGTAGCTACCCAAATGGGGAGACGAACTTTGAAAATATCTTGCTTCCCTACGCGAGGGTGTAGCCATGGTTGGCTAACTGGTGTTAATTCTCGCGATATTAAATGTGATTGAACACAACCCACATCCGTTAGGATTGTTCAAAGAAGGGTACCAGATTCAACAACGGTCTTGGCCATGACAACCTATCTCCAGCAACCCCCATCATCTAAAGCGGCCAAATTGATTCATTCCCTCACCTGGGAGCAACTCGACGAATTAGATCGGTCATTGTCAGATTTTGCCGGAGTGAAACTGGTCTATCTGGATGGGACAGCGGAAGTTATGCCAATCAGTGAGGCGCATGAAGAGTTTAAGGTAATGATTCGCCGATTACTGGAAACCTATTTGGACGAAGTGGGCATCCGGTTTTATGGTCGCGGTGGGCCAACCTTGGGCAATCAAGAGTTGCGGGCACGTAATGAACCCGACGAAGCCTACAACTTACAGACTAAGAAGCCCTACCCCGACTTGGTACTTGAAGTGACTGTGACCCATGATGGGGTGAATAAGCTAGAGGGGTATCGCCGCATGGGTATCCCAGAAGCGTGGGTTTGGGACGATGGGCTGTTGGTGATTCACGCGCTAGGCAATGATGGGTATGAGCGGGTTGAGCAGAGTCGGTTATTGCCGAATTTACCGCTGATGTTGTTTTGTCGTTACATTACCTACTACGACCAATACGAAGCGGTACAAGAGTTTCGCCGTGAATTACGAATGAGTCAATGATTAAATCCTTCTCCAACGATGCGTTGCCCCCTGTACCCGTGCGCTGGATGATGGGGTTGGGGGCGGTGATTGGGTTCGGGTGCAGTGTGGCGCGGCATCTGCTGTTCCAGTCGGGGGCATTGGACTTGGGCTATTTTGACCAAACCGCCTACTTAGTTAGTCAAGGGCTGTCGCCGATTGTCTCCTTCTGGGGCTATCACTTTATGGGTGGCCATGCCGATCCGGTGGTCTACCTGCTGGCCATGTTCTACAAACTGTATCCCACAGTCTACTGGTTGTTGGGATTTCAGGCGATCTCCCTTTGTCTTGCACCATGGCCAACCTGGGCAATGGATTTGGTTATGGTTGGTGGTGGCGTTTTTGGCCTTTGCCAAGTACGGCTACTTTGGTTCGTTGTACCTCACCTATCTGGACACCTGGCAGGCTAACCGAGCCGCGATCGCCCTAATTCCCCCCCATACAGGTCGGGTGCTGGCTCCCCATAACCTGGTGCCCCACCTGACCCATCGGCCAGAGGTATACAACATCCACGGCAGTTCCATCAACCGCCTCGCTCATATCGATTATGTTCTGGTAAACCAACGCCATCCCGACTTTGGCAGCAGTCCAGACATCGTGGCACAACTGCTAGAACGGCTCAGGGGCGATCGGCAGTTTCAACTCCGCTATGAGCAAGATGGTGTCACGCTATTTGTACATCAACTCAACGAAACGGATCAATAACGAAACGGATCAATCAAACTGATCAACCAAACTGATTAATCAAATCGACGACTTCGTACTATCACGATTCCGTACTACCAATAGTGATACTTGCCCACACCCCAACCATGGGGGACTGCGATATTATGGCAGTGGATCATAAAAAATAGTAGTGTCAGCACTCAATCCGCGCCCAGCAGACCCCGTAAAGCCAGCAAGGATGTCCACGTTTTCGATCTGGGATGTATGCAGCTACTCCACGGGTCAGTACCACGGGTCAGTACAACCTAGTATTTAGACTCAGATGCACGGTATCCCCAAAAAACAATGATTAGCATGAGCAGTCGCAAATTGACATCCATCACCCTAAAATCACTGCCATTCCTGATCCTTGGTTGCATAATATTTTCGTTTAACTCAACGCTTGAGCTTCCCTATTTCGTCAAAGGATATTTATCGTTAATTGAAGCCCAAACGGGATTGCTGCTGTTTTATTTTCTGTTCAGAAAAAATCTGGTCAAGAAAAATCAGGAACATTAGGTGGAGGATCAATGAAAAGTAAATCTGTCGCTATACTATTGGCCTTTTTCTTGGGTGGAATCGGCATCCACAAATTTTATCTGGGAGAAAACGTAGCAGGAATACTATATATTTTGTTTTGTTGGACATTAATTCCTGGAATAATTGCATTTTTTGAGTTTATTGGCCTGTTGTTGATGTCTGATCAAGCCTTTAATGCTAAATACAATGGTGGGTTACCGCAGGCCGCATACTCCACAGAACTGTCGAAAGATAAGGCGGCAACCTTGGGAGAACTGAAAAAGTTGTTTGATGCAGGGGTGATTACGGCTGAAGAATACGAAGCGAAACGTCGTAAAATTTTGGACTCGATTTAGAGACCGATTGAAGCTGTCTGGACGTTGATTTTTTTATGGGCGGAATGAAGGAAAAGCAAGCGTCTAACGACCTTTTTGAACAGTCCTTCAGGGCAATCTTCCTCTGATTAAATTCTCTTCTGCTGGGTTTAAGTGATGGCCAACCCGAATCCATTATCGACCAAAACTCCTAACTGGTTTTGGTATGCCTTTATCCCAGTTGTAGGTAGTGGGGTAATTATCTATGCTGGACGCAAATCTCATACGCCTGAATGGTTTTATCTGGGTCTGGGACTGTTTACGGCCAGTCTTGTTCTAGCCGCGACTGACTTGTTAATTGTCGTGTGGCTAATTCAAATTGCCGTTGCCTTTTCTCTCCGCCAGAAATTCGCCTTAAAAACCTTGCCAAGTAATACGTATTTATCAATTACAGATCGGAAAACGGCTGGTTTACTTGCTGAGACTCGCGGCAAAGTAGACATTAATCGCTGTTCTAAAGATGAGATGGTTCGCCTTTTAGGATTGCCGATCGTTTATGCCAACAATATCGAATTAGTCAGAAATGAAGGGTATATTTTCACGTCCCTTGAAGAGCTGTCTGAATTAGCAGAACTGCCCGAAAGCTATCTGCATAATTTAGAACCATTAATTATGTTTACCTATGACTTCAAGCGAGAAGCGAATTTTTCTTGGCGACGCTTAAATTCCTATTCCCAAGACGAATTAGTTGGGTTAGGAGTCTCCCCTACTCTGGCTGAACGGATTGTCCAAGGGCGGCAAACTGGCAGCTACAAATCCTTGGTTGACGTACAACGCCGGACGGGAATCCCTATCCGTGAACTGCAATGTGTAATTTAGCGAGTTGTGGGCACTTCAGATTTGAATTGGCGTATATATACTTGTTTTTCAACCCTGTTTCTTTCACCCTAAAGCTGCGCCAGCGCGGGGAATGCTGCAATTCCGCCCCCTGATTACCAGTCATCTGGATTGGCGGCAGACGGTGTTTCCCAGTCGTCTTGCCAGGGTTCGCTGGGGACGGGTGGAGTGGGGTCTGGGGTGGGGATGG
>CAZJZR010000540.1:0-3560 GCA_964550475.1 uncultured bacterium | reverse complement strand
GTTGACCGTCTGGTTATCTGCCTTCATGGTGCATACCATTGCCGCTTTCTTCTTCGTTGCCATTGCCCTCAGCGGTTGGTACGGGGGCATTCGTCCGGCAGTGGTAAGTTTTGGTCTATCCGCGATCGCCTTACATAGCCTCATCCAATCACCAATCTCGCTAATCATTTTTATGATCGTCAGTGGCGGCATTGGCTTCATCACCATCAACCTGCGCGATAGTAAGCAGCGGCTGGAACAACTGACCCAGCGCATTCAGCAGGAAAACGACGATCTGCTGAGAACGGCACTGAATGCAGCCCAAATGGGACTGTGGGATTGGGATATGGTGACGGGCAAAATCCACTGGTCACCGGAACATGAAACCCTATTTGGCCTACAGCCCGGTAGCTTTGACGGTCGTTATGACAGCTTTGAAGCCTGCATCCACCCTGACGACATTCTGGGATTGCGAGAAGAAATCAACCGGGCGGTTTCAGAACATAGTCCCTATCACCACGAATTCCGCGTCGTCTGGCCCGATGACAGCATTCACTGGATTGAAGGGCGCGGCAATGCTTTTTATGACCAGTCGGGATCGCCAATTCGCATGAGTGGAACGATCATGGCGATCGATGAACGCAAACAGGCGCAGGAGCAACTAACCCAACAATACGAACAACAACGGTTATTGGCCGAAGTGACCCAACGGATTCGGCGATCGCTCGATCTGCAAGAGATCTTGCAAACCATGGTGGATGAAGTACGGCAAATGCTGCAAACCGATCGCGTCATTCTATTCCAACTCTCGCCAGAATGGCACGGCACCGTCGTTGTGGAATCCGTTGGCGAGCCATGGACTTCCATCCTCGCCACCGAAATTTATGACCCCTGTTTCCAAGACAATTATGTGGACTTGTTCAAACATGGCCTCGTCACCGCCAAACCCGATATTTACGACAACAGCGTTGCCCCCTGCCACCTGTCACTATTGGCCAATTTCCAAGTCCGCGCCAACCTAGTCATCCCCATCCTCAAAGATGAGCAATTGTGGGGTCTGTTAATTGCCCATCACTGCGAAGCCCCCCGCCACTGGCAAACCACGGAAATTAATTTACTCAAACAAATTGCCAATCAATTAAGCATTGCCCTGCAACAAGCCTCCTTATTAGAACAACTCAAAATTGAACTGAATGAACGCAAACAAGCCGAATTAGCCCTGCAAGAAAGTGAAGAACGGCTGCGCTTATTCATTCGCTACGCCCCCGCCAGCATCATCATGTTTGACCGCGATATGCGCTGTCTTTCCGCCAGCCAACAATGGTTAGAAGAAGTGCAATTATCCGTCAGCCATGCCACCGTAACCGATTCGTCAGCCGAGCCATCCAGCACCCAATCACTCATCCGGACTGTCGATCCCACCCGTGAAGCATCGGTTGAACAATTAATTGGGCGATCGCACCACGAAATCTTCACCAACCTGCCCGAAAAACTCAAACAACGCTACAAACGCAGCCTGGCTGGATTTATTGAAAAATGTGACGAAGACGTAATCGTCTATCCCGACGGCACCCAACAATGGTTTCGTTGGGAACTGCACCCGTGGTATCGCACCAATGGTGAGATTGGCGGCATCATCACCTTTTCCGAAAACATTACCCAACGCAAACAGGCCGAACTAGCCCTGCAACACCTAAATGTCGAACTGGAACAACGGGTAGCGCAACGCACCGCCGAACTCACCAGCGTCAATGCTCAGTTGATGGAAACCTTAATCGAACAACAGCACTCGCAACTTCTGTTGTTAGAACAAGCGCAATTGCTGGAATTGGCCCACGACACCATTCTCACCTGCGACCTCAATTCCATCATCACCTTTTGGAACCAAGGGGCAGAGCGGATGTATGGCTGGTCTAAGGCGGCGGCCTTGGGGCAAAATGTCCACACCTTTCTGCACACCCAATTTCCGCAATCCTTGGCCGATATCCGCACGATTTTGTTCGTCCAAGGCTATTGGGAAGGGGAGTTGGTGCATAGCAGCCAAAGTGGGCAGTTATTAACCGTTGCCAGTCGCTGGGTATTGCAAAAAGATGAACTCGATCGCCCAATCAAAATTCTGATCATTAACAATGATATTACCGCTCGTAAGCAAGCCGAATTAGCTTTACAGCAATATGCAGCAGAAGTGGAAGACCTGTACAACAATGCCCCTTGCGGTTACCACTCTCTGAATGCGATGGGGACAATTGTCCGCATTAATGATACTGAATTGCGGTGGTTTGGCTATTCCAGGGAAGAAATTGTGTTCAAAAAACCCTTGATTGATCTGGTGGCCGTAACCAGCCAGCCAATTTTTGAGCAGAGTTTTCAACAATTGAAGCAGTTGGGTTGGATTGACAATGTGGAATTGGAAATGCTGAATCGCGATGGTTCCAGTCGTTGGGTGACGATTAGCGCGACAGCGATTCGCGACGAGACTGGTAATTTTGTCATGAGCCGCAGCACCTTGTTTGACATCAGTGAACGGCGCAAGGTTGACCAAATGAAAAAGGATTTCATTTCCGTGGTCAGCCATGAGTTACGCACACCTTTAACGTCCATCCGGGGGTCGTTGGGATTGGTGGCAGCAGGGGTGTACAACAAAAAACCAGAGAAAATGCGGGACATGATCCAGATCGCCGCCCGCCAGAGCGATCGCCTCGTCCGGTTGGTCAATGACATTTTGGACTTGCGACGGTTGGAATCGGGGCAAACTCAATTTAACTTTAAGTCCCATGCCGCGATTGATTTAATTCAACAATCGGTGGATGGGATGCGATCGCAGGCCGAAGCCAATCACATTACCCTCAGCATTCTGCCGTCTTCGGTGCAGGTTTGGGTGGATGCAGACGCAATTGTGCAAACCCTGACTAACCTAATCAGCAATGCGATCAAGTTTTCGCCTGCTGGCAATACGGTGTGGTTGCAGGCGGAGGAGAGTGTGTGGATGGGTGGGTGCGTGGGTGCGTGGGGGGAAGAGAACGAAGGTGAGTCACAGAATTCAGATCCCTTACCCACCCACGCATCTACCCACCTACCCACTCACTCATCCACCCACCCACCCACTCACCACTCACCACTCACCACTCATCACTCCCGTTCCTCCATCCTCTTCTCCGTGCGCGATCGCGGTCGGGGTATCCCCGCCGAACAACTGGAACGCATTTTCGGACAATTCCAACAGGTGGATGCGTCGGACTCCCGTGAGAAGGGCGGCACGGGGTTGGGGTTGGCAATTTGCCGCACCATCATCGAACACCATCAAGGCAAAATTTGGGTCGAAAGTGTGCCGGGGGAAGGCAGCACCTTTTACTTCACTGTCCCCGCTGCCCCTACACCGCCGATCGCCCCCCAGCCCAACCCACCAATTATTCAATAAAGAGCAGACTAACAACTTTACAGCATCCCCCACCCACCATCCCATTCACCATCCACCATCCACTATCCACTATCCACTATCCACCATCCCTTTCCATGTCCCCTTCCCGCCCACCCCATCCATTTCCCATCCTCCTGTGGATCGAATGGTTTCTGTTGGCGGT
>CAZJZR010000539.1:0-3561 GCA_964550475.1 uncultured bacterium | reverse complement strand
ACTCACTCCCCACTCACTCACTCACTCCCCCTCCCCCATTACCAAAGATTCCATTAACCTATCGCGGCTTGTTACAGTGCATGGATTACAACAATAGGTAAGCATACTGAGTGACGCGATCGCGCAAGGTTGCCTTGTGTATGTGACTCCTTTCCCCTCCCAGCCGCCCTGTTGCGGCTGATCTGCCATGAAACCCCTCAACCATCGCACTAAAATTGTCGCCACCATTGGCCCCGCCAGCAGTTCTCCCGACCGCTTACGCCAGATGATGCGGGCGGGGATGAATGTGGCACGGCTGAACTTTTCCCATGGCAGTTACGACCAACACGCTGCCCAAATCCAAGTATTGCGGCAGATTGCCGACGAACTCGATCTGCCACTGATGTTGCTGCAAGATTTGCAAGGGCCAAAGATCCGCGTGGGCGATTTGCCGCCGGATGGCCTGAATTTAGTGGCGGGGGAAACGCTGATCCTGTATCCGCTCAGCGAGTACACCGGAGCTGCCCACACCGTTGGCATTGACTACGCCCATCTGGCGGAGGATGCCCAACCCGGTATCCCGGTGCTGCTGGATGATGGCTTGTTGGAGTTGCAGGTGGAGGCGATTCAGGGCAACGGGTTGCAGTGTCGGATCATCAAAGGCGGCGTGCTGAACAGTCACAAGGGCGTGAACTTTCCTACCCTGAATCTGCGCTTGCCGTCGATGACGGATAAGGATAAGCGCGATTTGCAATTTGGCATTCAACAGGGGGTTGACCTGATTTCCCTCAGTTTTGTCCGGCAAGTGGAGGATATCCTCGCGCTCCGCAGTTTTATTGCCGACCAGGGGGCACGGTTGCCCGTGTTAGCCAAGATTGAGAAACCGCAGGCGATCGCAAATTTGGAGGCGATCGTCCAAGAGTGCGATGCCATCATGGTGGCGCGGGGTGATTTGGGCGTGGAAATGAGTCCAGAAAAGGTGCCGATGATCCAAAAGCGGATCATTCAACTCTGTAACCAAAAGGGCATCCCCGTGATCACCGCCACCCAAATGCTGGACAGCATGATTCACAACCCCCGCCCCACCCGCGCCGAAGCCAGCGACGTGGCCAACGCGATTATGGACGGCACCGATGCGGTAATGCTGTCCGGTGAGTCGGCGGTGGGTGAGTATCCCATTGAAGCGGTCACAATGCTGGCGCGGATTGCCACAGAAGTGGAAGCGGAAATCCAGTTTGTCAACTACCCCCCCGATAGCCGCGATGATAACCACGCCATCAGCGAAGCCCTCAACGTAATCGACCACACCCTCGACTTACACTGCATCGTCGCCTTCACCGCCACCGGATACACCGCCAAGTTAGCCGCCGCCGAACGCCCCAGCGTCCCCATCGTTGCCTACACCCCCAATCCGCAAACCTATCGCTGGCTCAGTCTGGTCTGGGGCGTGCGGCCTGTGCTGTTACCACCTGACCTGCATAGTTTAGAAGCCCATCTCAGCTACATGGAAACTGACCTGAGCCAACGGCAGTTCGCCGCACCGGGCGACAAGGTATTGGTCTTGGGGGGAGTGCCTATGGGGCACGTCGGCGGCACCAATTTCATCAAACTGCATACCCTGCCCTCGGTTTAACCCCAGCCTCGCCGCCCCAAGGTGAGAAATCCGCACCGAATCGGCGATGATTTGCGATCCTGAATTTGCGATACTGGAAAGTAACTTTGTCTAAGTAGTCCTGTCATCTGGTTTCATCCACTGATGTTCATCATCGACGTAACACTCAAAAACAATCCGGTTGCCCTGTCCGTTCAAAAGAAAACGGCTGAAGATGCAGATGCACTCTACCAACGGGTGATTGCGGCTCTGCAATCGGGTTCCAGTCAGTTGATTGAATTAACCTGTGAACAACAGGTCGGCAAGAAAATTTCCATCCTCAGCAGTGAAATCTCCGCTGTCCAAGTGTCCGAAAAATCCAGCACGGCCACTGCATCGGGTAGACCGCCCGGATTTTTTGCCATGGCAAGTGAGTAACCCCGGTGAATGACTAACTCTTCCCAATCGGTAATTGCGGCCAATGCTGCCATTACAGTGAATCAAATTTGTTTCCACTGGCCCCACGGGGACACGGTGTTAGATGACTGTTCCTTACAGGTGCCCACAGGCGAATTTTGGATGTTGTTGGGCACCAATGGGAGTGGCAAATCCACCTTGCTGCGATTGTTGGCCGGGTTGATGGCTCCCCAGTCTGGGCAGATCGAAACCCTCCGCCCCTTGGGGTTTGTTTTTCAAAATCCTGACCACCAGTTGGTGATGCCGACGGTGGGCGCAGATGTAGCCTTTGGGTTAGTGGAAGAAAAGTTACCACCGATTCAGGTGCGCGATCGCGTAGACGAGGCGTTGAATGCGGTGGGATTGCTGAACCTGAAACGTCGCCCGATTTACGCCCTCAGCGGGGGACAAAAGCAACGGGTGGCGATCGCGGGGGCGATCGCCCGCCACTGCGAAGTGCTGCTGCTGGATGAACCCACGGCCTTACTCGATCCGGATAGCCAACTGGAATTGGTGGCACAGGTGCAAAACTTAGTCAAAACCAGGGGCATCACCGCCCTCTGGGTCACCCATCGCCTAGAAGAATTGGATTATTGCGACGGTGCCTTTTTGCTAGAAAAAGGGCGCGTGGTCGATCAGGGTGATCCGGCGCGACTGCGCGATCGGCTGATGGACATGCACGCAGGTGAGGCCGAGTAAGGGTTGCTAAGCCAGAACCAGAAAATAGTATCTTCTCGAATGGTCACAATTACACTTTATCAGGGAATAGATTTCACTTTTTTTGAAGGACTGAGAGGGTGTTTGAAAAGTCCCGTCTGATGTAGCCCTAGCGACTGTTCGCCTTGCGTTCCCGTAGGGTAGTCGCGGCTATACGGACAAAACCTGCCTACGCAGGTTCCAGAAACCCTTGATTTTCTTGAGTCCGCTTAGGCGGACTTTGCTCGTGTAGTCGCGGTTTTAACCGCCAGACACTTTTCAAACATCCTCTGAGATCGTAAGGCTAACAATGAGTCTAAGTCTTCTTTATAGGTTGTATGGCACTGGTCAAGACAAGAGGTGATTGCGCTCTTAAATGCACTAAAATCAGTATAGTAAATCGAATATAAACACTGCTTTTTCACGAATTTCCACAGGCGTTCAATCAAGTTCAAATTGGGAGAATACGCTGTTAGATCGAGCAGTTCGATGGTAACTATTCAGGTTGATCAACGCTTGATTGCTCGATCTAAAAGGGTTGGGAAACCCAACCCCTACAATGCCATCTGTTGTTTGGTGTGTAGGGGCGCGGAAACCGCGCCCTAGATTCGGCT
Organism: uncultured bacterium; assembly: GCA_964550475.1. Classification (GTDB taxonomy): domain Bacteria; phylum Cyanobacteriota; class Cyanobacteriia; order CAIUCS01; family CAIUCS01; genus CAIUCS01. The sequence continues at coordinate 225 of CAZJZR010000539.1, read as the reverse complement.
ACCTGAATACTTACGTTCGATGTTCAACTCTTTAGCCACCTCCATTACCACCGCACACTTTTGATTTTGATACTGAGCGTTATCTAGCACGAGCGTAATCGGAATGCTCAATCCTAGTGCGGCTAGCTTCTACATTAATTCACAGACACTTTGAGCATTAATTTTGAGCATTAATGTAGGTCTCATTGGTGACCGTGATTAACTCATGGGTTACGGCGTTCAGAG
>CAZJZR010000538.1:0-3574 GCA_964550475.1 uncultured bacterium | reverse complement strand
AGTTCTTGTAGATGCGGTTTTAACCGCCCCTCCCCCAAACGTGAAATACGCCCTACTCAGGTAGATCAACGTTGGATTGTTTGTTCCACAAGGGTTGGGATACCCAACCCCTACACAGACATTCTGTACTCGGTCTGTTTGTAGGGGCGCGGTTCCCGCGTCCTGAATCGGCACCTGGGCAGTTACCTTGTTAGTTCAATTCATGACAACAAGGGGCTTAAGCCCCTTGTGCTGCGCTATCCATTACGCAAAAGTCGCTGGAACCCTTGATAAATCTAAGGTCTAGTAATCGATTTTTCCGGTTCCAGCCCCCCTAAAGATCCCAGTTACCCAGGATTTTTTAGGGATTCAGGCACAGAAAAATCAATTCTGCCCCTGATTGACTTCTGAATCGCCCCAAAAACCGTAGTTGGTTTAGGTGCAACCGGAGACTGGAATCGTTGTCGGATATAGGTTTGCCCGACTTTTGCGTAATGAACAGGTGCTGCGGCGGGGATAGTGTACCAAATTGATGGGAAATCTGCTGGACACCCGCTTGTGGTGATATCAGCGCACCAACTCGGTATTCAACTCATTCACTTCTCTGCGCTTCAACTGCACCGACTCCGTGCGGGGTAACAGATCAAACACTTGACGGAACACATCATCCACCTGCTCAAACGGCACCTTGCCCACCGCATCCAACACCACCTGACCGGATTGGTTGATTAACACCGTTTGCGGCACTTGTCCCCGGTAGTAGTGGCTGGGATCACTGGGATTATCGGAGGGGGTGGGGGGAAACGAGTCCACGTTCAGCGGAATGAAGTCCGTCACACGCCCATAATAGGATTGCAGCGTGGAGACAACGGACGCGAATTGTTTGCAGTCGCGGCTATCTTCTAGATAAAACACCAACAGCGCAGGCTTTTGGTTCCGCAGCGAGTCGGCTAAGGTGACTTTGGGTGGCACCAACGAGCCATTCCCGGCGTAGAGGGCGTAGATGTTGCCGTCGAAATTGTCGTCGTTTAAGCCTGCGAGGCTAGGGGCGGGGAACAACAGCATCAGGCTAAGGCTAACGAGCACCGCTAAACTGCCGATCGCCCATCGTGACTGTTTGAGCAGCGGGGCACCCATGGAACGGGATGGGGTGTTCCCGCGATCGCGCCACAGCATCCGACCCGCACGTTGCAGGCCACTCAAACCGGGACGAACAAACCAACTGAAGAAAGATGACGGCATTATGGTTAATGTCTGCGAAAAGTTTAAGAAATAAAATTGGGCTGATTCCAGTGATTCCAGTCTAAAATCTGATGCGAACTCCATTCAAGGTTAAGTTTGGTGTTTCCGCGATCGCCCTCCCCCAACTCCATCCCCAAACCCTCATCCTTGGCTGACTATCCCCACTATCGACGGTATCGCACGAACCGCCAACCCCCTCCCCCCTGGATCCTGCTGTCGCTGCTGGCGAATGGGGTGTTGGTGGCGATTGGCTTGGCTTGGTGGTTGGGTGATATTCGGTTGGAGTTGAATGATTGGGCCGCCGCATCGTCTGGGCAAGCTGCCCCCGCCACGGCCACCACCCTGCTGTCCTCCCCGCAACCGCTGGTGCCTACCCGTCCACTCAATATTGGGGAACGGCATCAACTCAAGTATGACGAATGGGTTTCACTCCTAGCCAGCGAAGCGCGAGTGGCCGCCGATCGCCAACCTAAGAATTTAATCGTCTTAGCCGGAGATTCCATTAGCCTCTGGTTTCCCCATGAATTACTCCCCCCCGGATTCAATTGGCTGAATCAGGGAATTTCCGGCGAAACCTCCGCTGGACTGTTGGGGCGGTTGGATTTATTTGACAAAACCAAACCCACAGCGATTTTTGTCCTCATTGGCATCAATGACCTCATCCGGGGAATCAAGAGCGATACGCTGGTGGAAAATCAGCGGCAAATTGTCCGGTATCTGCGCCGCGTCCATCCCCGTAGCCGGATTGTGCTGCAATCCATCCTACCCCACGGGGATCTCAACGCCACTTGGGAAGGGCGCGATCGCCTGCTCGCCATTCCCAACGACCGCATCCGGGCGATTAATCAACGATTGGCCGCGATCGCCCAACAGGAAGGAGCCACCTACCTCAACTTGCACACCCTGTTCACCGACCCATCCGGCAATCTCAACCCCGCCTTCAGTACCGACGGACTGCACCTCAACCCCCAAGGCTATTTGGTCTGGAGTTCGGCATTGCAGGTGTTCAGTCAACTAGAGTTACAATCAGGGAGCTAACGGGTCGCAATTCTACAATAGACATAAGACATACACCGTAGAAAAACGATATCAAAATCTCAATCAGTGATTGCCCATGGCCATGTTAGAGGATGTCGCAGCGGCGTTTGCCCGGGGAGATTATCGCGAAGCCGAGCGGTTGCTGAAACTGCTGCGCCAAGAAATGCCGGATAACCCATGGGTGGAATTCTACGTTGGGCGATTGTACGAAGCGGCGGGGGATTGGCCAAGAGCCGAAGCCATCTATCGGCAGACCCTGAAGCAGGCGATGAATCCTAAGTTGGTCAGCCAAGCCCGCCAGGGTTTACAGCGGTTGAAGGAGTTGGAGGAGAATCGCCGCAAACAGGCGATCGCCACGGCTCGCCAAGCACCTGACAGTGATGCCTTGGGCTGTTTGGTATTAGAAGCCGTGCAGGGAGCCAACCGGGATCAAGCCATCCAAAACTTTGCCCGGATTCTCAAAATGGATGCCTATACGGCACGGTTGCAATTGTCCAGTCGGGGTTGGCGGTTTTACCGCACCGGACAAATGGCCGAACTGACGGTCTATGGCCAAGAACTGGAACAAGCAGGCATTCCCAACCTGCGAACCCCACTGCCAACGATTCAAAACCTGCGCGTCTTCCGCGTCCAGCACTTCCAGACGACTAATCCAGGGGCGATCGCCATTTGCCTCAACCACGATGGTCAAGTCGGTGCGCTGTCCTTTAATTGGTCAGAAGTTAAACAACGGGTCAGTGGTCGCCTGCCGATTTTTGAAGAAGTCGTGGATCTTGACCCCTACCGCAACCTAGTCCGGAAACAAGAAACCCAAGACTATTCCCAAGTCTATGACTTGCATCTGCCTCAACGGCAATGCATTCTGCGGTTACACGACCAAACCTATGAATTTCACCAAGACCCTAACTTTTCTGACCCCAGCAGCGACACCCGCACCACCCTGCGGCAAAACTGGAACGCCCTAATGCAGACGATCAATGTGCCCTTACAGTCTGCGCCGCTGTGGGATGAGTTCACCGACTTTGCCGAAACGGTACTGGAACAAGATATCTTTTGGGAGCAAATTCCCGCCCACATTAACCTGGTTCAAAAGCAGGTCAGTGGTTGGAACCCTTGCTTTCATCTCTACAGCAGCCTGATTTTCCTACACAAAAGCCAACCTGCGCCAACCCTAAATTGATCAAATGCCAGCCCTGTGCATCTCTGGATGAAACATGGCCGCGATCGCTGGAGGCCAGACGGCATTCCTCCCCCCTTCCCCCTACCGTGTATACACAAGTTGAAACTGCTGTCGCGGAGGGCTGTTTAGCCCCCT
>CAZJZR010000537.1:0-3577 GCA_964550475.1 uncultured bacterium | reverse complement strand
CCTCCTTGGGGGAGTGAACGGTTACCTCTCAACCACCTGCTCAGAATTGAAGAATCGGGTTAGGCTGAAAACAGCGATCGCAAATGTCAACGGAGGAGGACATTTCGGGTCATGGAGCAACGACTGAACCAGGAACAACTGAAGCGGGTTGTAGCCGAGGTGGAAGAACTGTCGCGGCGGCAACAGGACGAACTGAGTCCAGACCAAGTGCGGGAAATTTTGCGGGAATTGAACCTGCCACCGGAGTTGTTAGAGGATGCATTGGTGCAGGTGCAGCGGCGGGATGCCCTGCAAGCCCAACAAAAACGCAATCGCTGGATCTACGCCGGAATTGGGACGGCGATCGCCGTTGTGCTGATCGGCAGTGCGCTGTGGCTGATCCCCACCCGCACCAGCCTCAGCAAGGTCGCCGCCCAACAGGATCGGATCACTTTAACCGAAGACAACGGCGGCAATCTGGATACCGTCACCCGCCAAGCCAATCCCGCATTGGTCTATCGAGTCACACTGATGGAGGCTCCCATTGGTCAAAAGCTCAGCCTCAACTGTGATTGGTTTGATCCCAGCGGCCAAATTGTCCACCAAAATCGCTACGAAACCAAATCGATCACCACGCCTGTTTGGAACACCGCCTGCCGCTACACCCTGGGGACTGCCGCCCCCACTGGCACCTGGAAAGTCCAAATGCGGTTGGACAAACAGGTGTTGAGTGATGCCATATTTGAGGTGAAATAGGGATCTGTGTAACCCGGAATCAAACCGATGAAATTTTTAGGGATCGATCTGGGTTGGAAGTCGGGTGCAAGCGGACTGTGTTGTCTAGAATGGCGAGACGGTCAGTTGTGGCTCATGGACTTGCAACGCCAAGACGCGATCGCGGATATCCTCGCTTGGGTGGATGACTGGGCACCCGATCCCCAGCCCGCCCTGATTGCTGTCGATGCCCCCACCCTGATCCCGAATCCGACGGGAATGCGCCTGTGCGATCGCCTCACCCATCGCTACTTTGGAAAATATGATGCCGGTTGTTATCCCGCCAACCTCTCCCGTCCCTTTGCCGAACGCACCGTCCAATTTGGTCTCAGTTTAACCGCCAGAGGCTTCAACCACGCTCCCAGCATTGAACCCCAGCATCCCGGACGCTACCAAATCGAAGTCTTTCCTCACCCCGCCACCGTTCACCTGTTTGGCTTAGACCGCATCCTCAAGTACAAAAAGGGGAAATTGGGCGATCGGCGCAACGAACTGCTCAAATTACGCCAACACATCGTCGATACCTTACCCAGGCTAGAACCGGCGGTGGCGTTTGGGACTAAGGACGCTGGTGCAAATGGAACCGTTACAGAGGGACGGCAAGTGGAAAAAGCGGCGATCGCCCCAAAAACCAGCAGCGACCTTACCCCATCCACGATCCACGATCCACGATTCACCCTATTCCAACCTATCCCCAGCAACAGCAGCCAACTCAAAACCCTAGAAGATCAGCTCGACAGCCTCATTTGCGCCTATGTCGCCGCACATTGGTGGTATTGGGGAATCGCCCGAAATCAAGTTTTAGGCAACCTATCTACCGGATATATTGTCGTTCCGGCACCGCCATCGCACTCAGCAGGAGAGATGTAGCTCCCATTGAGCGGTCATTTTCCTGCCAAGCAACCCTGCCAAACAATGTCAGTAGATCGAAAAGATTGTTGTGGGGGCGGCTTTGCCGCCCCCACAACAACCCTCAAACTAAACAGAGATGTCTATGTTTTCGATTGACTGAATGTATAAAAATCATCAATTTACGTTGTCTGTCTCAGAATCAGAGATTAAGATGATTGTCATTGCTTTGAGTTCACTCCTTACACTAACGCCACTTGGTTGGTTACCGTCACTGATCTAGCCTATCAAGGAGATATTTTCTCCATTCAGCAGGTCAATCATCACGTACAGTCCACCAGTAAGTTAGCAACTCATCAACCGTTCCTTCTCCGTGTGGAAATGGTAAAGAATTGCTAGTTTCCGGAATCAGTAAAAGCTGTAGATCTCTACTATGGCTGGTGGTATTTCGGTAAATGTAACTCATTTCAATACCATCAATAGCGAACCAGTTGATTTTTCTGTGTTGGCAATTTTCTGCAAACTCAGCCAAAATCAAACCAAGCTGTCATTTGATCCGCTGCTGAACAGTCGCTGATCAGTCACTGTACAGAATCCTTCGGATGAACAGGGTTGTTGACCAACTCAATTGGCTCCTCTGACCACAGAGGTTAACCCGCTACCCATTCAACGGTGATCATCTATTTGATCAGCCAAGTCCGTTAATCAGGTTCTGGGTTATCCAGATAGCAGTCAAGTCGGTCAGTTGAACTTGACTGGTTCACACAACCCTTAATTGCATACCTTTTTGGAGGTTTTACTCAATGTCGATGAAAAAACTAGTCATGCTGGGTGTTGGTGCTGCGCTACTGAGCATGGGTTTTGCTCGTCCGGCATCAGCCGTGCCAGTATTAACTACTGATGCTCAAGAATTGGAAGTGTTGACTAGCCCTGTACCCCGGACTGTCACCTTACAGAGTCCAGTGGTTTATCCCAGGTTTTTCACCCTCCCAATTGATGTAATGGTTGTTCAAGACAGCAGCATTACAACCAGCACCATCATCACTGATGCGTTCGTCGCTCAGTTCCCCCAAATTCTCCGCAGTCCTTCTGCTTACAGCCAAGCCATCATTGCTTGGGGCGAAAAAGTGAGAGAGTGCCAAATGGCTGATCCCGCTTTGGTTCGTAAAGTTGCAGGTACCAAAGGTAACGATGGTTACTTTAGTAACTTTGTTGACGCTTCAGCACCCAAGCCCGACGTGGTTCCCGTTGTGATTGACGGTGCACCTGGGAAGCTCAAACTGAATGCAAGCAAGGTTGCAGTTTGCACCATTTAGGGATTAATCACCCTTGAGGGATTAATAAAACGACTAGTTACCAGGCGTAGGGATAAGGTTATCCCTGTGTCTGGAAAACGTCACCCCGTAGGGTGGGCATTGCCCACCCTATTTTGCTGTTGTACATCCGTTTGGCTAATCTTTTGACTAACTGACTGGCCACGGCTAGAAGGAACGGTTCACGCCCCCCTCACCCACTGAGCAGCTTGCAACCACCGACTACACCTGATCAATCTGACAGAGATGACATAACCATCTTCTATGGCTTGGGAAATGATGAATTAGGGTTAAATATCAGATAGGGGGAAAATTACGTTTTATGATCGATTGGGCATCGCACTATTTGGCGTAAGAGCGTAAGATTGCCCTATTGGTTTGCGGTTAATAGCTGAAATTTATGAATGCTGCTGTGCTTTGGCAACGATATCAAGACTGGCTGTACTACCACGAAGGCTTGGGGTTTTACCTGGATGTCAGTCGAATGCGGTTTACTGACAGTTTTGTTGAGGCGTTGCAACCGAAATTAGAACAGGCGTTTCGGAGCATGGCAGCACTGGAGGGAGGGGCGATCGCCAATCCTGACGAAGACCGGATGGTGGGGCACTACTGGCTGCGCGATGCCGACCTCGCCCCTAGCCCAGAACTAAAAGCAGAAATCA
>CAZJZR010000536.1:0-3578 GCA_964550475.1 uncultured bacterium | reverse complement strand
TCGCGTCGTCGGCACTATCCTGGGCAACGAAATCACCAAACGCCACTGGGACGGGTTACCGGATGACACGGTACATTTGCACTTCCAAGGCAGTGCCGGACAAAGCTTTGGTGCATTTGTGCCCAAGGGCGTGACCCTGGAACTGGAAGGCGATGCCAACGACTACACGGGCAAGGGCTTGAGCGGCGGCAAGATCATCCTCTACCCGCCCAAGGGTTCCACCTTTGTGGCCGAGGAAAACATCATCACCGGGAATGTCGCCTTCTATGGCGCGACGGGCGGCGAAGCCTACATTCGCGGCATGGCGGGCGAACGGTTCTGCGTCCGCAATTCCGGCGTGAATACGGTGGTGGAAGCGGTGGGCGACCACGGCTGCGAATACATGACCGGGGGCAAGGTGGTGGTGCTGGGTACCACAGGCCGCAACTTCGCCGCTGGCATGAGCGGCGGCGTAGCCTACATCCTGGATGAGGCGGGGGATTTCGCCATCCGCTGCAACACCCAAATGGTCGGCCTGGAGTCGCTGGAAGACCCGGAAGAAATCGCCGACCTGCGGGAGTTAATCCAAAACCACGCCAATTACACGGGCAGCGAGAAAGCGGCAGCGGTGTTGGCTAACTGGACAGCCATGGTGCCCAAGTTCGTTAAGGTGATGCCGAAGGACTACAAACGGGTACTGCAATCGCTCAAGAATGCGATCGCGGCTGGCCTCAGTGGTGACGATGCCCTAGCGGCGGCGTTTGAGGAGAATGTCCGCGACGTAGCCCGCATCGGCGGCGGTTAAACCCTCAACATAATTCCATTCGTAGGGACACAGCATTGCTGTGTCCTTTTTATTTTTATTGCACGTAAATAGGTAGGGACACGGCAATGCCGTGTCCTCCAATCATCGCAACGTCGCCACACCAACCCACGCGGATCGAATGTTATTCGCAGCGATTACAGGAGATGATAGGTGGAAAATCTCTGTCTAACCGCACATCTTACGGACACGGCATTGCCGTGTCCCTACAGGAATGGACATTGCCGTGTCCCTACAAATCAACAGAATGCCAGTCAAGACCAAATACGATCCCAACAAACACCATCGTCGTTCCATCCGCCTCAACGGGTACAACTATTCTGGGTCAGGCACATACTTCATCACCATTTGCACTTGGCAACGCAACTGTTTATTCGGCTCAATTACAGATGGTGTGATGCAGTTAAGCGACTATGGACAGATCGCCACCAATTGCTGGCAAACCATCCCGCACCATTTCCCCAGGGTAGATGTAGATGAATTCGTCGTCATGCCCAACCACATCCACGGCATCCTGGTCATCCACGAATTCCCCGGTAGGGACACGGCAATGCCGTGTCCTCAAGATCTTGGCGACCAATCATTGAATCATCAAAACAGCAATCAGGATACAACATCACCAAACAACGACACCCTAACTCAAAACACGGCAATCCAGGACACGGCAATGCCGTGTCCCTACCCATCGGACAACATCAGCAAACCCTATGTTGGTCAATTTGGGTTACCCATTGCCAATTCATTGCCAACCATAATTCGCTCGTTCAAATCGGCAGTTACCAAGGAGGTAAACATCGCCCGCGATGCCAAGGGCACTCCCGTTTGGCAAAAGGGCTACTATGAACACGTTATTCGCAACGAATCATCATGGACTCGTCTGCGGGACTACATTCAAACTAATCCTATATCCTGGCAGTTAGACCAGTTGCACCCTGATAATCCATCCAAATGGTAGAGATATGCCACGAATTTCAGGTTGGGACAGACGAGGACACAGCATTGCTGTGTCCCTACACCCATCAGGGGGAGATTATTTTTCCGCAGGCCGCTTATCGGTTCAAATCCAAACTTGATCTGGATTAGTTCTACCGGGCATCGCCAATCAAGACAAATGGTGCCCAGAAGAAGGGGTGACTGTTAATCTGGCTGAGTTTTGCCTGTCGTAATGCCTCTCCCTTGCTCATGCCTTTTTTAAGATTTTCGTAAAACTGCACCATAATGGCTTGGGTGGTTTTGTCTTCGGCACTCCAAAGGCTGGCAATTACCGACTTGGCTCCTGCCCGTTCAAACAGGTAAGCCAGTCCAGCAATTTCTTCCCCGTTGGAGTTGGTTTGCAGGGCGGTTTGGCAAGCACTGAGCACAATCAGGTCGGTGTTTTGTAGACCCAACAGACCGGCATTGGCAATGTTGAAGCGTTGGTCGGCAAACAGAATAGTGTTTTCTTCCAACCCCAAGTCAGGACAGCCGCCTTTCTGGAAACAGCCGTGGGTGGCGAGGTGGAGGATGGGGAAGCGCAGGGCTTGCTGTTTGAAGGCATTTAGGGTGGCTTGGGCACCAATTAGGGTTTTGCTACCGGGGGAAATTTGTGAGATCGCGGTAGCCTCAGTTGCGGCTCCGGGAAGGGCTAGTTTGCCTTGAGGTATGGGGTTGCCAATGGCGAGAATCGGGGTTGCCGCAGCGGGCTGGGTGTTGGGCTTGGTGGCCAGAGCGCGCGGGGAAAGACGGGTGAGGTAGCTGACCGGGTATTTTTGGATTAGGTATTGGTCGGTTTTCTGGTCATAGAGAGCTTCAAAGGGCAAGTAGCGCAGTTTACCTGTGGCAATGATGCTGAGTTGCTTGGGCTGGGTAGCTTGAATTTGGGCTTCAATTGGACGAATCAGTTGATCATAGAGGGTTGCCAGACCATTGACATAGTCCTCATCAAACCGATTGGTGAGCTGCTGAGTAGTTTGGGTCAGCAGGGCATCGAAGGTTTTGGGGTCAAGGTTAGTTTTGACGACCTGCAACTGGTCACGGGTGAGGATAAAGAAGGCGATGCTGTTTGGGGTATTCGTGACATTGGTCAACAGCACCGGATGAATCACGGTTGTGCCGACTGGGATGCTGGCTTGTAGTTGGGCGATGTCAGCCGGGGTGGTTTCAAACAATTCGGCGGTTTCGGGGAAGCGACGAGCCAGGGTTTCAGCCTCTCGATTCACTTCTGCCTCAAGGGTGCGGACTTGACGTGCCAGATCATCAGAATACGTCTCATCCAACTGCTGCCGCAGGGATTGCAGTTGCTGGTTTTGCTGAGTCCAGGCATCAATCGACTTTTGAGCTTCTGGATTAGTGACTTTGGCATTAAGCAAGCGGGTGTAGTCAGCCAGTTCGTCTGTACCGGTGAGATTCAGCCACTGGTAAGCCCGATCCATTTCTTTGCGCTCAACCAGCAGACTGACCAATGCGATCGGTGTTCCTCGCTCAGCTTGAACGAAAGGTTGCCGCTGCTGACGCAGTAAACCGCTGCGAATTTGCAGGGTGAGATGGATGGATTGTTCTAAAGCTGCAATGGCTTCTGTAGGTCGATTGGTATCTTGGTAGATCGCACCGATATTACTCAACATAATCGCTTCTGTAGAAGGGTTACCCACAGATCGAAGGATTGACAAGGCTTGGTTGTAATAAGTCAGTGCCTGCTGTGGTTGCCCAATGGTGCTGTAGATCTCACCGATGTTGCTCAACGTAGTCGCTTCCCCAGAACGGTCACCCACGGCTCGATGGATGGGCAAGGCTTGGT
>CAZJZR010000535.1:0-3582 GCA_964550475.1 uncultured bacterium | reverse complement strand
GAGAAGCAAGCTACAAGAAAGGGGGATGTAGCTTGCTTCCCGTAGGGTGGGCAAGGATTGGCGGCGTAGAACCTAATTTGCAAGAGGTCTAATAAACCCCTTCAACAATCAGAAAAATTGGCAGGTGTCTAAATTCCGGTCTTGAAAGGCCGGAGACAAACACACTGAACCACCAGTGCCTTTGGGCAATCTGCCATAACTCAATTATTTCTGAACAGGTGTAGTGTTGTATGGTAAGCCAGTGGTGCCACAGTGGCTTTTTCATGGGCAGATCACATGAAAAAGCCAGCTTTCAGGTATCTTTGCCAATAACCTCTAAGGCGTAACCACCAACTGACTAATCATCACGCCCAAGGCGGGTACACCCAAAATTAGCATTAACCCAGCGGGCATGAATTTACGGGTTTTCAGTAACCGCGATACAAATGCCAGTAGCAAAATTACCGTCACTCCGATCGCCGCTAGTAGTCCCCAGGCTTGGCCTTGGACTTGTAACCCTGCACTAACAAGTAACAACAGGCCACAGCCACAACCCGCCAGTAGGGAAATTTTGCTCTGCGCTTGCATGTATCCCATAACTCCACCCGCGATCGCCAAAACGCCATAGGCGATCGCCGCTATGATGGCTAAATTCATTTCTTTAGTCCTCTTAATCGTTGGTTTTATCTGGTTTTAAGCGTTAGACAGCCAGCCAATTAAACCTAGCTGATCTCTAAAATCAGGTTTATAGCCGCTTGCAGTGGAGTGGGAATAGTCCATACCACTGCAAATCATCTCGCCACCCTCTTTACCGGGAGGAAGGTGCATGGTTACTGATGAAAAGTGCTGTAAATCAATCTAAATAAATCGCAACAAATCTAAACAGAAATGGCATTTCAGCCCTAGTTAACTGCAATGACTATGCTATCAATCCATGCGCGACTTCAGGGCACTATCTACGGATGAATCATCGTCGATGCCGTGGAAGTTACTGATAAGTTCTATCGGGCCTATCCAACAGTTGGGGGGGACATCCGGGCGAATAGAATTCGCGGCTATAAGAACAAAGTCCGCCTACGCGGACTAAGGGTTTTGAAACCCGCGTAGGCGGGTTTAGTTCTTGTAGATGCGGTTTTAACCGCCCCTCCCCCAAACGTGAAATACGCCCGTTCTATCGTCCAATAGATATGCCCGGTCAGCGGCGATCGCTTGGACTCCACTACGCGGTTTGCCGCGATCGCACGCTAGCGGATTAGTGTAGCAATATCCTCAATCCTGCTTAGCCACTTCGATCATGAGTCATCCAGCTTATTTGCCAAAGTAATGGTGTAAAAAGGCATCACTACAGCCAAAGCGTTTCAATACAGTCGGTAAATCGCGACGACGGATGAACATTAGGCTTTTAATAATTTTGACCTGCTCTCGGCGGGGTGTAACTGTACGCGCCTGAGCAATTTGCTTTTGGTAATTCTGTTTGTCTTCGACTGTCAGAGATACATCGTTTAGCAGATACTCTTCCAGGAAATCCAAAATCTCCTCTAGATTTTGATTGCCTTGGCTGAGTTCTGTTTGAAAATCAATCCAGAAATTGGTGGAGCGAAGGTTTTGACCAGCGGCGATCGGGCCGTAAGCCAAGCCAGTGAGGAACGAGTAGAATTGTTTTAAATCAACGCCAAAGAAGCCTGTATCCACATAGGCGTTGACTAATGCAGTAAAAACTAGGCCAAGGACAATTGCTTTGGTGACCAGATCCGGGTTGATGGCTGGTTTGGTGGCGACAGAGTACAGCATCCAGAAGGTAAGGGCTGGCAGGATGAGGTTAATCAATAACCAGATCCAAAACCCAAACGATTGGTAAGGTCGAAAAAACGGATAAAATTGGCACTCTTTATCCAGTCGTTTGTAGGCAACTAAGACGTTAAAAATTCCTGGGATCAGGGCAACGAGAATCCACGGCCACCAGGCTAAGAGGAGCGTCATGGAATGGCGACTCCAGAACGACTAGGGGCAATTACAGGACGGAGAAAAAGCCGTCCGGTGGCGGTGAGGGTGAGATAGGCATCCGGGTTGATGGTCTGGTGTTTCCGTTGCTGGGAACGGAATTGGGGAAACATCAGGTAGAGGGAGTTGGTGGTGGTGCGTTCAATGTAGCCCCGGTGCCAGAGGGACTGTAAGCGGGGAAGCAGAGTTGCTAAGGGCATCCCGACGACATAGACCAAATCTTCAGCCGTGAGGGGACGTTTTTCAATGGCGGCCAAAATCCGGATGTCTTGGGCTTCTATGGCAATGACGGTCTTTTGTAAGGCCAACAGAAAGGCTTGAACCCCTTCAATCAGGTGATTCGGTAATGATTTGACTTGCTTGAGTAAAACTCGTGCTGTCTCTACTTGGTCATCGGCAGTCAGAATTGAGACAGTCAGGTTTTCCCACGTCAGTGTGGTTGTAGGCGATGGCGGGAATGCAATTGAGCCACCTAAATGAGCCATTAGACTATCTACTGATGGCAAGAATTTTGCCCACTGTACCCAGTAAGGTTGGGGCAAAATTCCCGTCATCAATCCTTTGGTGCGTTCTTGGACTTGATAGTGTTGCTTGAGTTCGTCGTAGGCAGCGTTGAATTGTTCGTGTAATGGTTGGGATTGGTCGATCAGATGCAAGATTTGGTCATCGGTATCTGCGTCTGGACGGGCAATGGCTAACCCGACCTGCTGGACGGAGTGCTGCAAGTCGGCAGGCAGGGGGGTGTCTAGCCGCAGCAGGGCTAGAGAGAATGCCTGGGGAATCAGGGGGTTAGCGGAACTCATGGCGTAATTTTACCCGTTAAGATAAACGGTGCCCAGTAGTACGGATCGGCGTAGGGTGGTTCGACTGAGTTTATTTTACTGGGATCTTTCTGAATGATGCGAATTTCGCTGGATAAGTCGAGGGTTGCGGTCTTGTCATGCACCAGGAGGGGCTGTAGGGCGGTTAACCACTGCACCAATTCAGCATAGGTGACGGTGCGGAGCCAGTGTTGGGCGTGCTGTAAGGCGACGGCAGGTGGGTTGCCTTGGAGAAGGGACTGGTAGAAATAGATGACTAACCAGGTGCTAGAACTTTCTTCGACTGTCCAGAGGGTACTGAGGACGTAGGGCACTTGCTTTTGTAAGAATGCGCTCGCTAGACCGATGTAGTCAATTTCGGGGTCTTGATGTCCAGTTTGGGCGGTTTCGCAGGAGGAGAGGGAGGCGAGGAGGGTGTAACCAGCCAGGGGTAGGGCTTGGATCTGTTGGACGGTGAGTTGATCGTGGTTGGCGAGGGCAAGGTAGGAGTGTTGGGGTTGGTGGGGGCTGTAGAGGCTGTGGCCTGTGAAGTGGAAGAGGTGGTGCGGATGCTGAAGGGCATCGACCACCGTGGTGTGGGTTGCCTGGGTGCGGCTGATGGTGCGATGGTTGGTGAACAGTTTGCGGAGAATGGCCGACTCCAGTTGGGCGTAGGGCATGGGGGCAAGGTCGGCCACGGCTGGATCGTCAATGCTGAGGAGGGTGTGGTGGGCTTGGATGGGGGAATTGGGATGTTGGTGCAAGTTCAAACCAACTTGCAGGCTGGGTAAGTAGGTGATGC
>CAZJZR010000534.1:0-3594 GCA_964550475.1 uncultured bacterium | reverse complement strand
TGCCCTGCGGGCCAAAGCAGGTATAGCCACTCGTAGAGACAGGGACTATACCCACTCCACGTTACCGCGCCATCCGAATGGTACGCGGGAACACTCCAACCAGCATCGCCAACGACTCATCTGGCAACTCATTGGTTACAGATTGGTCAAAATACTGGACAAATTGTTCCAAAATCGTTTGAGCGCGTTGTTGGGGAGACTCATTATCTGTAAACCGTTTGGTTAAGCGAATCCATTGCATCCGAATCCGGTAGGCATTTTGCCGTTCTTCTTCATTCTTGGGATACAGCAAGGACAGATTACCAACGGGAATGACTTTCGTGCAGTGTTGATCAAACAGACCCCCCACAATCGCCCCAGGGCCTGCGAATTCTGCATAGTAATCTTTATAAATAATCAACCCGTTTTTCCGCCGGCTACTCACAACTAAGAGTTCGCCGTTATTTAACTGGGTTAGGATTTCATCAGCGTTCAAGTATTCCATTAAAGCCTTAGAGGCAGTTTGATGCTTGGGATCACCGGGTTGAGCATTTTGAGACCGATCACGATTGGGGATGGAGGCAGTCTGATCCATTGCCTGGGTCAGACCACTGAGCCGGACTTGATCATCTGCTTGGTATGTCCTATCCATATAACTAAACCATCCCAATCAATGGGTTCATTCGGCGTGTTGTGAGTGATACACCCCAATTCATGCAATTTCAGCATTTGCTGTTTAAAAAACATTTGCTGTTTAAAAAACATTAGACCATAGTTAACAGATAAACCTTTGACGGTAACCGTTCACATTCCCCCATGGGAAAAGTGTTGCGGGCTACGCCCGCTTGTTTCTCCCCTGATGGGGAGTAAACGATTACCTTTGCATTAACCCATCCTATTTTCGGAGCAATCTGCACTATTCGTTGTAAGAAAGTAACGCCTCAACAATTTAATCACTTCAGCGATCACTTAATCAGTAGACCATCCAATCAATTAACCGTCTGATCAGGTATTTTCTCTATCGATTATCTTGCTAATTGGATGCTTGTATTGCTCGGACTGGGACTTAGGAAGATTAGCATTATTTACGGATAACTTGACAACCTATAACTTTGCAGGTGATGAAACCCTAAACAGCCCTGATTGATAGACGCTTGCGGTAGTGTGGGAGTTCTCCACACTACCGCAAGCGACCATAATCCGACATTGGATCCGACACTGGAATAGTATGAAGTGTAAATGAAGATGTCTGTGTTCTTTTTGAAGGAACAGTAAAGAGGCTTGCCAGAAATATGAAGGAAGTGTGAAGCAGCTAGGGAAACCATGGGGCTGAGGGCAAAGCCGATGTGTTGAATAGTTCAGGCAAGCGTTCCTATCCAACCGGATTACGTTTGGTGTTGGTCAAGCCAGTCAGGCGATCGCCGCGTCCTCTGATCAGCGTGTAAGCCAACTGAGGCAAGGGTATCCGTTAGGCTAACAGGGCAGCAATCTTGTCAGAAGCAGCTAACAGTCTGCCGCTCAGTCTTGACAGGTCGTGAGTAAAACTACGTTTAGGGACGCAACAGGAGTAACAATTTGCCCGGCCAGCGTCAACCCAAAATTCAGTGAAACCGTCCGGGCGTTGCTGAATTCAGGGAGGAGCTAAGAGCTGGGTGGTGTGGGCTATGCCCACATCACCACAAACGCCGCTTACTCCAGGAACTCAACTACAGTTCTAACCGCTGCCAGGTGAGTTTGCGCGTGGGTTCATGGAATCGCCAGCGGAGGAGTTGATTGGCGGCTCGTCCCATGTACTGACAGTTATTCCGTTTTAACTTCACCGTTTTACCCAGGGCATGGCGCGGGTTATCGGTGGCGAGGGCGATCGCCTCTTCCACATCACAGATATTCCACCGCACCAAGTTTTGCACCCCACTCAAGAGCGGTAAGGTTGTACCCACCAACGTGCCATCGGGCAGACACGCGGTTCCGGCTTTGATCGTCATTTCGCGATCGTCCCAGGGGTAGGTGCCATCGGGTAACCCCAGCGGGGCCAGGGCATCACTGACTAGGAACAAGCGTTTGGTCGGTTCATCGGCTTTTTTATTCCGCGTCACCCGCAACAATAGATCGAGCATCATCGGGCAAACGTGCTGACCGTCGGCAATCAGACCGCAGTACACCTGTGGAGTCAGCAAGGCGGCTCCCAGTAACCCCGGTTCGCGGTGGTGTAGGGTGGGCATGGCGTTAAAGGCATGGGTCACCATGGTTGCCCCTTGGCTAAAGGCAGTTTTTGCCTGGTCTGCCGTGGCTTGGGAATGGCCGAGACTAACGACAATGCCCAGCGATCGCAAATAGGGAATTACCTTGCCATCCACATCCAACTCTGGAGCGAGGGTGATTACCCGCACGATATCCGCATAATCACCGAGGACGCGCTTCACCTCATCGACGGTGAGCGGGCGTAAATGCTGCTGTGGATGCGCCCCTCGTTTGGCGGGGTTGAGGAATGGGCCCTCTAGGTGTACACCCAGGATTTGCGCCGATGGGGACTCGCTGGATGGCGGGGTTGCCATCCACTCATGCAGCGCGGCCAACGTGCGCTGAATCGTCTCAATCGAACTGGTGACCACGGTCGGGAGATAGGCTTCGATGCCTTGCTGCCACAGGAATTGGCCAATTTCAGCCAATTTTTCTGGGCGATCGCCCGCCACCTCTGGGAACGGTAAGCCCAACGCCCCATTAATTTGCAAATCCACTCCGCCTAAGGACAACCATTCCCGTTGCAGGTTTAAGACTTGCAAGTCTTCCGGTGGGACTTGGCGGAAGGGATAGTCCATCGGCTGCACGGCCTGGACGATGCCCTTCGCATCGACCCAAAGTTGCTGTAATCCTTTGTATCCGGGAAGTTTGGCATTGGTAATCAGGGTGGTGACCCCCGGCTTAGTTGGAGGGTGGGAGCCTGCCTGACGGCTGGATACTCGATTAGCTCTGGTCATTAACGGATCAGCAGAACGAGAGGGTTAGGATAAGGGGATTGGTTTGAATGAATGGTTGTAATTGATGTTTATGAATGAAAAAATCGAATGCAATATAGCGGCTTGAGCTGTTGTCGGCATCGCCTACAATGCTCAACCTCTTTCCCCGTAGGGATTTGCTTTAATCATCAGTAAATTGCAGTCATGGGCATCCCAAAGGAAATGGATGATGCGTTGGGATACTGAACTATTAACCAGTTGTCATGGCTCACCAATTGTCACGGCTAACCAGTTGTGATCGCCGCAGAGTTGCCTCAACAGACCATGAAGAACGCGGTTCTAAGGGGAGCAAAATTATTTTAGAACATCAGTCCTAGTCTTTTGAGCGATGACCCTAGCTGAATGATTGGGGATCACTATGGTGAACATAAATATAGTTTATGGAAAAATGGGCTGCACAGATCCTCAGTCTGCGATTTTATTGGCAATGATTTTGGCGAATTTGTGACCCTAATTCCCAGCAAATTCTTATATAAATTTACGTTACATATCCGGTTAAATTGCCCGATCAATGCATCCGTCATGCGTCCAATTCAAAATAGGCTGAGTTGCGTGTAAGCACCCGACGATTCCGCTGCTTTACGGGACGATCGCCCCT
>CAZJZR010000533.1:0-3599 GCA_964550475.1 uncultured bacterium | reverse complement strand
TCTAGCCGATTCCGCAACTGACGGTAGCGCAGTGACAGCAACCCTTCCCCCGCTGGCAGGGTTTGCCACACCACCAGTTGGTATTGCCCCCGCTGCGGATGCACCCGCACCCGCCCCAAGACAATCAACTGCTCCCCCGGTTTTGGCAATGTTGTCAATTTAGGAATTTGGCTACTCCAGGCGACGCAATTAATCGCCGCTTTGGCATCGGGGTCTTGCAAGGTGAAGAATAACCCCGTCGGATAACGGCTGGCACTCGACACCTCCCCGGTTACCCACACCTGCCGCAACTGGTCATCTTCCTCCAGCAAACTTTGGATATAGGCCGTCAATCCTGCCACCGATAGGGCAGAGTCAGGAATCAGTAATGATGGCGATTGAGTGGACATGGGGGAAGAGCAGGTGGGGAATGGGGTAATGGGTCAATGGAAGAGTAAGTGCATGGAAGAGTAAGTGCATGGGAGAGTGAGACGGAGTGACCTAATGTGATCAGCAAATCGGATTCCCCAGTTGCCAGTTTAACCTAGTACGAATATATTGTTATCGTATATATTCGTTTTGCGTTGTGATTGTGCTGTGAACTCAGGGGTAAAGTGGTCAATAATAAAAGGGGCAACCACAAAAAGCGGCAATCACGCAATTGTTGACGCAAGGCTGAGCTGACTATACTTTGCCAGACTTAGCCAGGGAATTGTTTGTAGTGCTTGCTTTAGCAAACCAACTAAAGTGAGAACGTAACTGCCCAGCTAATTAACCGCTAATTCTATCCCTCATCCCCCAACCCCTTCTCCCAAGTAGGGAGAAGGGGAGTTTTCAAAGTCCCTCTCCCAAGTAGGGAGAGGGATTTAGGGTGAGGGGAAGGATAACCTGGGCAGTTACGTTAGAACTACTCAAGTTGGAACTACAAGCTAATCATTTGCTGGCTGAGTTTGTTGGCTGACATGCTATCTAGTCAAGATAATTCAGTCACGCGATTTGTCAAGCGACCGTATCCCGATCGTTTCCATTCATCTTCCAACGTTCGTCTTCCAACTACCGATCTAGGCTGTTATGGCTGCTAAATCCTCCGCCGATAAGTCCGCTTCAGATAACAAATCATCTCAGGACAATTCTGAGAAGAAAAAAGCGTTGAATTTGGTGTTGACCCAAATTGAGCGCAATTTTGGCAAAGGTTCGATTATGCGGCTGGGGGATGCAGCACGCATGAAGGTGGAAACGATCCCCAGTGGGGCGTTAACGCTGGATTTGGCCTTAGGCGGTGGGATTCCCAAGGGTCGGGTGGTGGAAATCTACGGGCCAGAGAGTTCCGGGAAAACGACGCTGGCTTTGCACGCGATCGCGGAAGTGCAAAAATCCGGTGGCATTGCTGCGTTTGTAGACGCGGAACACGCCCTTGACCCGACCTATGCGGCGGTGCTGGGGGTAGACATTGACAATTTGCTGGTTTCCCAGCCGGATACGGGGGAAATGGCTCTGGAAGTGGTGGATCAATTGGTGCGATCGGCGGCGGTGGATATCGTCGTGGTGGACTCGGTGGCCGCTCTCACCCCCCGTGCGGAAATTGAAGGGGAAATGGGCGATACCCAGGTGGGTTCTCAGGCACGACTGATGAGTCAGGCGATGCGAAAAATTACTGGAAACATCGGGAAATCGGGCTGCACAGTCATTTTCCTCAACCAATTGCGCTCCAAGATTGGTGTGGCCTACGGCAATCCCGAAACCACCACTGGCGGAAACGCCCTCAAGTTCTACGCCTCCGTGCGGTTGGACATTCGCCGCATCCAAACCCTAAAGCGGGGTACGGAAGAATATGGGATTCGCGCCAAGGTGAAGGTGGCCAAGAATAAAGTCGCCCCACCATTCCGGATTGCCGAATTTGACATCATTTTTGGTCGCGGCATTTCTACCATGGGTTGCGTGGTGGACTTGGCCGAGGAAACGGGGGTGATTACCCGTAAGGGAGCTTGGTACAGCTACAGTGGTGATAACATCGCCCAAGGTCGGGACAACACGATTAAGTATTTGGAAGAGAAGCCCGATTTTGCCAAGACGATCGAACAGTTGGTGCGGCAAAAGCTAGAGAAGGGGGCGGTGGTTTCCGCCACATCGGCAGCACCAATGGGTGATGAAGATGAGGATGAGGATTATTCGGAAGAGGACTAAGTTGCCGGTGGCTGTCGGTGGCTTCGGCTACGCTCAGCCACCGACAGCCACCTTCGGCTAGGGGAGGAGCGTGAAAATAAAGTACCCATAGATTAAACATGATGCGTTACGGCTGAAGCCTAACGCATCCTACGCTGGGTATTGTATTTATTTGCAGATCTCTTACTCTCGCAGTGATTTTAACTCCACCAAACTCAAGCCCGTTTTTGCTGAAATGGTTTCCAGATCCAGCACATCAAGTAACTGTTGGGCGATCGCGATCGCGGCTTCTTTTCGTCCTTCCTGTTTTCCTTCTTCTCTTCCTTCGGCTCTGCCTTTTGCTTCGGCATAGCGAATGGCATTGCGACTGTCATGTAAAACCAGTTCCCGTTGCTCTAAAATCTCTAGCTCTTTGCGGGTTAAGCGGCTTTGTTTGGCCACCTGAAAGGCATGGTTAATCGCGGGTTCCTGTTCCATCGTCAGCGGAACGGACTGAAGTTGGTTAGCGTGTTTGAGAAAATAAATCCACTTATCACTTAAGCTGGTTAATTCGTCGAGCTGCTTGGTAAATTTCGGCAATTCTACAAACACCAGTTCAATGTCGTCGCTGTAGTTGGTTAACTCGTCCTTTTCCCGCAACGCAAAACTGGAGATCACCTTGGGACTGTGGGAAAACATCTCGAAGTCGGTGATGGTGAGGGCAATGATCGGGTTGAGTAGGGTGTAATCATCACCAACGTTCAACTGGATGGAGTAAGCCTTGGCTGCGTTGTACAGCACCCGTTTTTCAAATCCCAGCACATTGAGTACTTGCATCTCAATAATGACAGTGCGCTGATCCTGAAGGGTGGCTTTGACATCTAAAAATGAGTCTTTGATTCCCTTAATGCGAGGGGCTTGGTAGGGGTCAAGAATTTCCAGATCGGCGATCGCCCCTTGTCCCTGGTACAAAATCGCATCCAGGAAACTGATCAGGATATCTTTGCTTTTTTTGGAGCCAAAGATTTTCTTAAAGGCAAAGTCAGTCTTGGGATTAATGAACATGGTGATTAGCTGCGGGTGATTGGCTAATATAGCGATCATAGCGATCCTCTGGTGTGGGGGGATCTAAACCATGCTTTTGGGTAATGGGTAAGCGGTTGTTGTCTGTCCCAACAGGTTGCTGAGGGGCGATCGCGGATGGAGATTGGGTGCCTAGAGGCTGAATCTTTTAGTCCAAAATTCAAGTTAGTGGACTAAATAGGACTCAGAATCCTCTTAAATCAACAATTTTAGAGTTGGATTAATTGCGGTATACGCAGAAGTGCAAATCAAACGTACTACCGTTCATAAGGCATTGTTTAGAGTCGTGTCGCCTCACTGATCCAATTGATAAAGATCGCAGATCGCCCATCCCCACTACCAGGCTACCGTGTATACACAAGTTGAAACTGCTGTCGCGGAGGGCTGTTTAGCCC
>CAZJZR010000532.1:0-3600 GCA_964550475.1 uncultured bacterium | reverse complement strand
GTTGCTGAATTTAGGGATGAGCTAAGAGTTGGATGAATTGAAACTTCGTTTCAATCCATCCTGCTATTCCGCCCCCCCCTCCTTTAACCATCTGATTTTGAACCATCTGATTTTGGAGGATTGAGATGGAAGTCAGCCCTGACCATATTGTGATTTATGCGCGATCGCCAATTATCCTCAATGCCACTCTTCTCTTCACCTGGATCACGATGGGATGGCTGGTGGGGCTATCGAGCTGGGTGACGCGACAGTTATCGGTTCGTCCTCAACTCTCTCCCTGGCAAAACGGATTAGAACTGATTGTGGAGGGCATTTGCAACCAAATTCGAGAGATTACCCAGCACGATCCAGAACCCTATTTATCCTTTGTCGGCACCCTGTTTCTGTTCATTGTCACCTGCAATTTGCTAACAGTAATTCCGGGTTACCATGCCCCCACAGGTTCGCTTTCAACCACGGTAGCCTTGGCACTTTGTGTGTTTGTCGCGGTGCCGATTTTTGGCATTCGCCAGCAGGGGATAGGCCGCTACTTCAAGAGCTATCTGGAACCCACACCGATCATGCTGCCCTTTCAGATTATTGGGGAGTTTTCGCGCACATTAGCCTTAGCGGTGCGGCTGTTTGGCAATATTATGAGCGGCAATTTATTAGCAGCTATTTTGCTATCGCTGGTGCCACTGTTTGTCCCAATTGTCATGCATGGGTTGGGGCTAGTGTTTGGTGTGATTCAAGCCTATGTTTTTTCAGTGCTGGCACTGGTGTATATCGCGTCTGCCAGTAGTGTGCAACAAAGTAATGTGCAACAAAGTAGTCTGCAACAGAAAATTCATCATGTTTCTACACAGGAGAATGGGAATGAGTGATTTAGCGATGATTGGTGCAGTTTCTATGGTGACTGCTGGTTTGACAATTGCCATTGGTTCGATTGGGCCAGCCTTTGGCGAAGGTTGGGCGGTGGCGCGGGCACTGGGAGCGATCGCCCAACAACCAGACAAGGCGAATGTGATTACTCGCACTCTATTTGTCGGGTTAGCGATGGTGGAATCGACCGCGATTTATTGCTTAGTTGTATCGATGATTTTGCTGTTTGTGAATCCCTTCTGGAATCATTTTTTGGGAAACTAACGTGTTAATTAATTGGTTTACCGTCTTTGCCCAGGTAATTAATTTTTTGATTCTGGTGGCACTGCTGCGGTGGTTTCTCTATCAACCCATTCTCAAGGTGATGCAGAAACGCCAAACGCTGATTGCCGAGCGGTGGCAGGAAGCCGAACGCTTGCAGGCAGAGGCACAACAAACCCTGGCAACCTATCAGCACCAGCAGCAAGCACTGCACCAGCAACAAGCGACCTGGCTGGCAGAGGCTCGTCTCGCGGCAGATCAGGAACGGCAACGGTTGTTGGCACAGGTGCGGCAGGCGATCGCTGACCAACGCGCGGCATGGCAGACAGAACTGCATCAGGAACAGGCGGCATTTCTGCGAACTCTGCGCCAAAACGTGATTCACCAAACCTATGCGATCGCCCGTCAGGCATTGAAAGATCTGGCCAATGCCGATTTGGAAGCGCAACTGGTGCAGGTTTTTTGCGATCGCCTCCGCCAGTTAGACACACCCCAACAGCAGGCGATCGCCCAAGCGATCGCTCAAACCAATCAACCCATCCTGATCCAGAGCAGTTTTGCACTTCCCTCGGCTCTCCGTCAGCACATTACCGAGGCTCTTCGCACGCAGTTCGCGATCGCGCAACCGATTGAATTTGTCACCACCGCTAATCTGTTCTGCGGCATAGAAATCAAACTCGCAGGTCAGGAAATTGTCTGGAGTTTCGACACCTACTTGCAAACCCTAGAACAACGGCTATCCAATGCCTTAACCCAGGAAGAAACATCGCACCATGAACCCCATTTCTCAGCAGGTGCAGGCTGCTTGCTCTGATGCCTGTGACCTGATTGCTCAAGTTCTCAGCCACCACCAGGCCAGCCTGACCATCCGTGAGACAGGCGTGGTGCAGTCGGTCAGACCGGGCATCGCTCGCGTTGCAGGTTTACCTGGCGTACAGGCAGATGAACTGGTATGCTTTCCGAGAGCCGGCATTGGTTCCGGTGGCTCACCCCTGTTAGGCATTGCCTTTAACCTCGACCCAGAGGAAGTTGGGGTAATTTTGCTGGGAGACAGTCAATACCTGCAAGCAGGCGATGAAGTCTACCGCACTGGACGAGTCATGGACGTTCCTGTAGGGGAAGCCCTGCTGGGGCGCGTCGTCACGGTCATGGGGCAACCGCTAGATGGTCGGGGTGCCCTCGATATCACAGAGCGCCGTCCGGTGGAGCGGGAAGCCCCCGCCATTCTCGATCGCGCCCCCGTCACGGTGCCACTGCAAACGGGACTCAAGGTCGTGGATGCCCTGATTCCTATTGGTCGGGGACAGCGAGAATTGATTATCGGCGATCGCCAAACCGGGAAAACGGCGATCGCCATTGACACCATCCTCAACCAGAAAGACCAGGATGTCATTTGCGTGTATTGTGCGATCGGGCAACGCTCAGCCGCGATCGCCAAAGTGATTGCCACACTGCGAGACCAGGGCGCAATGGACTACACCATTGTGGTCGTTGCCGCTGGACAAGATCCGCTGGGACTGCAATACCTCACCCCCTATGGCGCAACCACGATGGCCGAGTACTTCATGGCACAAGGGCGCGACGTGCTGATTGTCTACGACGACCTCACCCACCATGCCCGCACCTATCGCGAACTCTCGCTGCTGCTGCGCCGTCCGCCCGGTCGGGAAGCGTATCCCGGTGATATTTTCTACCTCCACTCTCGCTTATTGGAACGCGCCACTCACCTGAGTCCTGACCAGGGCGGTGGGTCTCTGACAGCCCTGCCGATTATCGAAACCCAGGCTCAGAATATGTCCGCCTACATTCCCACCAATTTGATTTCCATTACCGATGGACAGATCTATCTCTCGCCCGATCTGTTTCAGAAGAGTATTTTTCCAGCGATTGACGTGGGGAAGTCGGTTTCGCGGGTGGGCGGCAAAACCCAACTCCCGGCTTACCAGGCGGTTGCGGGCGATCTGCGCCTCTCCTATGCCCAATTTCAAGAAGTCGAAGTCTTTGCCCGCTTTGGCACCCAACTTGACGAGCAAACTCAGCAGACGCTCGCTCGCGGTCGCCGGATTCGGGAAGTGCTAAAACAACCGCAATCGCAACCCCTGGCGACTCCAGAACAAATTGCCATCCTGTTTGCAGTCACCCAGGGGCTACTCGATTCTGTTCCCATTGAGCACCTGAACGCAGCAGAACACCACATGACTCAGGCCATGACTCAGCAGTTGCCGGAACTGTGCGATCGCATCCGCAGTGGCAGTCTGTTGACCCAGGGCGATCGCGATACCCTCCTGCACACGCTCTCAAGGACGATGCTCACCCTGGAAATCTCTACGGGCGTTGCTGAATTCAGAGATGAGCTAAGAGTTGGATGAATTGAAACTTCGTTTCAATTCATCCTGCTATTCAGCAACACCCTCTCCACGAACCTTGTCGTTACCAACATTTTTAAAACGCTGATGCCGCAAGACTTACCCTCACCCT
>CAZJZR010000531.1:0-3604 GCA_964550475.1 uncultured bacterium | reverse complement strand
ATTACCTACTCCACTCTATCTAGCGTATCGATCCGCGTTTTATCCCGCGTTAACTTTAACGTAAAATTCAACGTAAAACTCTATCTAGCGTCGTCACCCATTCCGAGCAACCATTACCTACATCCGTTGGGATTGGTTGAACTACGGATTCGCTGAAAAATGACTCGCCGAAATACATGGTTAAACGATGGCAGCACCGAGAAAATGAAGAAAGTAACCAAGATTTTACCACAAAAGGATTCAGCGGGGTTTTAGACGGCTTCTAGCGGCAATTTTAACGAGGATAGATATGTGCCTTCCATTATAGCAATTTATTGTCGTACAAATGTACTTTTGAGTCATGTCAAGGGCAATATCAGGCTGAGATGTTCTGCTTACCATAGCTCTACAGCGATTGTCTGCATTGGGGATCACGAGATTTTGGAGCAAAAATCACGGGGTTGGCGTGATGCGTTCCATCGGTACATTCCCGGAAACAGGAGATAGTGGATGGACTCAACTCGGTAAATCCTCTGCCATTGATTGCACTTCACAGTCACATCTGAAATCAAGCCCACCCAGATTTACCAAGTATCCCGCCAGGGATAGGGTGCTCTCCCCCTGGACTTCTAGACTTCTGGAATTCTGATATCTCCTTAAAACGACCCATATCCCCTGAGATACTCCAACTCAGGGGCTTTTTTTAGGACGTAAAATAGAGAAGCTGTCCTTCCGGGAGAGTCCCATGCCATGGTTCAGCAATTTGTTGATCCGCCTTCGCTTGAGTCCGATTACTGCTACCCCGACAGTGATGGGAAACCCTTGGCTGATAATACGGTTCAGTTTGAGCTAATCATGAAAATTAAGGGTGGACTGGATGCCCTATCCGCAACGGGGGAACAACCGTAATGCAGTTGACCAAAGGATTGCGGTGATCATGCCTGGTGGTTTGCTGCCCTGTGGGTTGATTGTGATTGGGGGGCCAACGGCAACGGGGAAGTCGGGGTTGGCGATCGCCCTTGCCCAACGGCTCAACAGCATCATCCTCAGTGCCGACTCCCGCCAAGTCTACCGCCACTTTGACATCGGCACCGCCAAACCCAGCCCTGCCGACCTCCAACTTGTTCCCCATTATTTAATCGACATCTGCGACCCCACCCAAACCCTCACCGTCGCCGACTACCAAGCGCAAGCTAACACCCTCCTACAGCACCCATTCACTGATCCACCCACTCACTCCCCCATCCCCCTGCTCGTCGGTGGCACCGGACTCTACATCCGCGCCATTACCCGTGGCTTACTGATTCCCAGAGTGGCTCCTCAACCGAACCTTCGCGATCAGTTGGCGGGATTGGGGCAGGTGCAATGCCATGCCATGCTGCAACAGGTTGATCCGTCCGCAGCAGAACGGATTCACCCGAATGATGCGGTGCGAACCTTACGGGCGTTGGAGGTGTTTTATGTCACGGGTAAACCGCTGTCAGCCCAACAGGGAGAGCAACCGCCCAGCTATCCGATTTTGCAGATTGGGTTGGATTGTTTCGAGGCTGAAGCGTTTGGCGCGGGCGATCGCCTACTGCAACGCATCGAACGCCGCACCGATCAGATGTTAGCGGATGGGTTGGTGGATGAGGTGGAGCGGTTGACCCAAATCTATGGAGCCGATTTACCGTTGTTGCAAACCTTGGGCTATCAAGAAATCGGGCAATATCTGCGGGGTGAGGTGTCTCTGGAGGCAGCGCGGGATTTAACGGTACTGCACACCCGCCAATTTGCCAAACGGCAACGGACTTGGTTCCGGGCAGTGCCGGAAATGGCATGGTTTGACAGCGATCGCCCCGATCTGATCGCTGCGGTGTGGCAACGGGTGGAGGCATTCGTGAACTTCTGCCAGGACGGTTCTTTATCCGGTGATGTCAAAGCGGATCATTGAACTAACAAGGGCGATCGCGGCATCAAGACCCGATCCAAACAATAGTCAGCAGGATTGATTTTTCGGATCAGGAGGGCAGGAAAAATCAATTTTCCCGATAGGGAACTTGGGGCAAAATAATCTCTCCGTGAGAGCGTATCCAACAGTTGGGGGGAGATCCGGGCGCATAGGGTTAGCCCGTTGGGCAGGCTTGGCCTACGCAACTATGCAAACACTAGCGAAGCCCTAGCGTAGCCATGCCGAAGGCTATTGCCCGTAGGGCTATAGTCCGCGTAGGCGGACTATTAGGTTTTGAAATCCGCGTAGGCGGGTTTAGTTCTTGTAGATGCGGTTTTAACCGCCCCTCCCTCAAACTTTCCTCAAACTTTAAGTTGCCATCCGACCATCTTCAGACAGGCGACCATCTTCCATGTAGAGGATGCGATCGGCAATGTCGAGGATGCGGTTGTCGTGGGTGACCAGCAGAATTGTGCAACCCTGTTCCTTCGCTAGTTGTTGCAGGATATTTACCACATCCCGACCGGATTTTTTATCCAAGGCGGCGGTCGGTTCGTCGGCTAGGACGATTTTGGGATGGCTGACCAGAGCGCGGGCGATCGCCACCCGTTGCCGTTGTCCACCGGATAGTTGATCGGGGTAGTAGTCCACGCGCTCCTTTAAGCCTACCGCTTCTAGCATGGCGGCAGCGCGGGTGTCGGCGTGACGGATGCCATTATGCAATTCCAGCGACATCCGCACATTCTGCCGTGCGGTTAAACAATTGAGTAGATTATGCGCCTGAAAGATGTAACCAATCTGCTTACGGACCCGAATCAGTTTCTGTTGGCTGGCTTCACACATTTCCTCGCCTAGGATTTTCAGGCTACCTTCGTGGGCAGAGCGCAATCCGCCCAATAGGGTCAGCAAGGTGGTTTTACCTGATCCAGAGGGACCCGTCAGAATGACAATCTCCCCAGCACTGATGCTGAGGTTGATGTCGTATAAAACTTGTTTCCGTAGATTGCCGTGGCCGTAGTAGTGGTTGAGGTGTTGGACGGCGATCGCGGCACCACTGGCGGCGGTTGAGCCGGATTGGGCGGGACGGACTAATGTAGATGGGGTCATGGATGTTGCTGAGAACGGGGAGAATCAGACAGAACGTGATCTCGGTTAGACAACCCTCGATTCAGTCAGTCAGAATGCGGATGCTGGGCTATACATCCCAGTGCGATCCTGAGTGACTGATAACATTGCTTAACATTATCCAGTGGTTTGATAAAAAACTTCATCTTATTGGGTGATTTTGCTTCACCCGCTCAGCAGAACAGCGTCTGACATCATGCTCATCCGACAGGATGTTCCCATTAGTGCAAACGGCTATATTTTCGATCTGCCTCGGCAATCTCCTGGTTTCAGCAGATCGAAAACTATAGATATCTCTGCTTAGTTTGAGAGTTGTTGTGGAGGTAGCTTTGCCGCCCCCACAACAACCTTTTCGATCTACTGAGTTTTAATACCTCAAGGGTTACAGGGGCGCGGGCAGATCGATCACGAAACTGTCGCGGCGATGGAAGTCGGCCTCGGAGCCACAGTGGGCGATCGCCCAATAGCTGATCGTGCCATCGGATTGGGCAATCACGCTGGTAATGCTGGCCTCTAGGGGTTGGGTAGCGGAGACGAGGGGGGTGAGGTCGCAGGTGAGGCTAAGGCTAA
>CAZJZR010000530.1:0-3606 GCA_964550475.1 uncultured bacterium | reverse complement strand
TTGGGGATAGGATTGCTGCCGTGCCTAATGGCTCGACCGACTGTGTTTTTCCATCGCTGATACCGCGATCGCTAACGCGACTGCGTGGGCGATCGCCACCCCTGGAAACGCATCTTCCACCAATGGCCAATGCTCAGCCTGGTTGGCACCACTGCGTTCCAGGTTAGTCAGCAGGATTTGCAAATTGGAGTAGCAGCGATCGCCCTGTTTTACGCCAAAACAATTGCCAGGTGAGGTGGCGATCGTCAGGATTTGTAAGCCGATGGCGATCGCCCATAGCCAACGGTTCAGGCGCACCGTTCCCTGGGGATTGCGCCAGACGACAATCCACCAGCCCAGCCCAATCGCTGCATAGATGGGAAAGATTAAAAACAGGTAGATAATCCCGCCCAGAATGGTGTTGGAGGCCACTAAAAAGAGGACAGCACTCAGGCAAAGGTAAGCGGTCAAACTCCAACCAAATTTAACCATCAGTGGTTCTGCTCCCGTAATCAGTTGGCAATTGGTCAATCTAGTCCGTCAATCTAGCGCGTCAGTCGGGGGGCAATGGGTCTGGACATAGGCTTCCCAGTCCCAAACCAGTTGCATTTCCGCTTGGCTTTCTGCCCCCTCACCGTCACCGACTACAAACCGCAGAAAAGCCGCGATCGCCGCAGATTGCGCCCAATCAAACCCATAGGTTGCCACCACTTGGTCGGGGGGACTGCTGCGAACACTGCCCAGCATTCGCGTAATCTGAAAAAACGGAATGCTGCGGTGAATGTGTCCTTCCAAGGCGGCAATCATAAACGCGGGTAAGTAATAGCGGGTGCCGGGGACATCCATGAACGACAGAGCCGATTCAAACTGCTGGAGCGTGGGTCGGGAAATCGCCGTCCAGTGGGTGTCGGTGTCGTGAACACGGGCGGCGGCGGCCACGTCATCGGGTGCGTAATTGTCGAGGGCGATCGCTTGGTGCAGGGTCACCCCGTCCCCACGCTCCACCTTGGCAAAGGCGCGGGTAATCTGGTCAATCAGGGCTGCGATGTTCATGGGTGGGGCATCTGAGGCTGTTTTGGCAGATTCAGATCGGGCGGCTAATGACAACCGCAAAATTACTGTTTATCCTGGAAGAGTTGACCTGAAAGAGTTCGTTGACCTGAAAGAGTTCACTATAGCTCACCTGTCCAGCGGATTAGTGAACCTGTTGAATGAAGCACCTGTTTAGCAGACCAACCATTCACCGTGCCACGCAATAGAGCCATGATTACCGGATCCAATCGCTTCCAGATTCGCTTCCAGATTGTTCAATTGGGACTTGTATCGCTGATGTTGGGTGGCGTGCTCGCCGAAGCCGCGATCGCCCAACACCCCACACCGCCATTGGGCAATTTCACCACACTCTGCCAAAACAAAGAAAATTTATCCCCCGATCAACGGCAAGCGATTGACACGTGGTTAAACCAAGCCGGAACCCAAAATTGCGATCGCGCCACGCAAGTCTTATCCGCACCGCTTCAGTCGAATCCCGCCAATCCGTTTCCTGTGAACGAATATCGGGTGATTAATCTGCCGCCGATGTCTGTGTTCAGGAATCCCAGCGGCAACCCAACCACCTTCCGGATTCAATTTGGCCAACCGCAGTAATCCACGACATTCACACGACATCTAATTGCAGTCGATGAAATTCAGACTTAGGTTTGCGCTGTGGGTATTGGGCTTCAGCGTGGGGTTGACCGTGAGCCATGGGGGGCAGCCGGATGGAGCGATCGCGCAGACTGCCCCGTCTACGGTGACGTTGCTGCCATTTATTCAGTGGTGCCAAGACCGGGCGAAATTGCCGGACGTGACTCGGCGCACGGTTGACCGCTTACTGCAAGTGGCTAATACGGAGGATTGCGATCGCGCCAATCGCGACCTGTCCCAACGGATTGAACTGAATTTGTCAATTGAGTTTCGATACGCGCCTGTTGCCGAGTCAGAACGCCTCATTGATCTGCGGCCATTGGCTCAGTTCACCAATCTGCAACGGTTATCGCTGTCCAATCATGCCATTGCCGATCTCGCCCCCCTAGCCACCCTGACCCGTCTACGCAACCTGAGTCTAGGTGGAAATCAGATTATTGATCTGTCTCCGTTAGCCCAGTTAACAAACTTAGAAGAGTTAACCTTAACGGCGAATCAGATTACTAACGTGGCGGGGTTAGCGAATTTAACGAAATTGCGGGTACTGACCCTAGCCTACAATCAAATTACCGATATTAGTCCTTTAGCAAATTTGACTAATTTAGAGGTTTTGGATCTCTTTAATAATCAGATTCACAGCATTCAACCCTTAGCGAGATTGAGCCGATTAACCAGTCTCAGTGTGGACAATAATCAAATTCGTGACTTGGCTCAATTGTCTGGTTTAACCCAACTCAATTCACTCAGCTTGGCGAGTAATCAAATCACCGATTTGAGGCCATTATCTCAATTAATCAATTTATCGGAATTAAACCTAGCGGATAATCGCATTGTTGACCCCACAGGGTTACCACCCAGCGTAACCCGGCTCAACTTGACTCGGAATCAAATCCGCCAGTTAACACCGTTAGCAACCCTGGTTAATCTGCAACAGTTAAGCCTAATTGATAATCAAATTGTTGATTTGGCAGGGCTAGAGGCTCTGAAACAATTGCAGCGATTGGACTTGGAAAGCAATCAAATTCGGGATGTGCGATCGCTAGCACAACTCAACCAGTTATCCATGTTGTTGCTGGCTGATAATCAAATTGTTGATATCCAACCCTTGGCTAAGCTGAATCAAATTCGGTACCTCAGTTTATTGGATAATCCCCTGCGCGATCGCCGTTGTCCTGTACAACCTGAGCGGATTTGCATATTTTCCGACGATTATCCTCCCTATGGGCGTAGGTTATCTCGGTTGTGGGATAGCGGTTTCCGACTAGAGGAAACCCGGCGATTTACAGAAGCGAAACAAGTCTATCAACAAGCATTAATTACTGCTCAAACGATCGCCGATGAACGCTTACGAAGTTGCGCGATCGCGCATTCGCAAATTGCCCTCGATATTGTCACAGCCATTGAACAGTATATTAACGATCATCCGAATGATTCCGACCCTACCGAAGGGATTGAAATCACCAGAATCCAGCAAAACTATGCCAGTTGGGAAACGGTTGGGCGACGCTTCCAGCTATCCGCTAGGGATTGTCCCAAGTTGGTGTTAGATAGTGAATTTTAGAATCATGAAATCGATCAAAGTTTTCGTGGGTGGGCTACTGTCCCTTGGTTTAATTGGTGTTGCGATCGCGCTCATGTTCGGTGGGACATCGGCAATTTTGACTGGAATTAATCAATTGGGCTTGCAGTTTTTGGGTGATCAGTCGTTGATCTGTATGCAGCGGCGGCAACGACTCAAAGCCCTCGCTGTTACCACCGATGGCAAAACCCTGGTTACAGGCAGCAAGGCCATCCGGATCTGGGATACCGCCACCGGACAAAAGCAATACGACTCCACCGTAATTCTCAATACGATCAGTCAATCCGCTGGGTTAACGCTGCTCACTGTTGAAGCATTGGCGATTACCCCCGATCAACGCCTGCTCGTCAGTGCGGTAACTG
>CAZJZR010000529.1:0-3625 GCA_964550475.1 uncultured bacterium | reverse complement strand
CAATCCCCACACTACTAGCGGCGATCGCCTGTTCCCGCAGTTGCAACGCTTCCTGTAACTGACTGCGGTAGGCAAGGCCACCCGTCCAACTGCGCTCCGTCACATCCTGCGCTACCCCATAGCTGTAGCCATCCTGATAGGGGGACAACCGCCACGCCAACCAGCGATAACTGCCATCCCGATGGCGGAACCGATTTTGGTATTCCACCGCCACCGCAGTCTGATCAGCCGTTTTGGTCGGGGAGTAACA
The DNA here is from genome assembly GCA_964550475.1 of uncultured bacterium. GTDB lineage: Bacteria > Cyanobacteriota > Cyanobacteriia > CAIUCS01 > CAIUCS01 > CAIUCS01. The sequence goes on along the minus strand of CAZJZR010000529.1, from coordinate 3,375 downwards.
GTACCGCTCCAACTCCAACGCCTCCGGTACATCATCTTGATGCACAAATTCCAGCCATGGTTGGGCGGTTAATTCGGCCTCTGTCCAACCCAGTGTTTTCGTCCAAGCGGGGTTGACGGCATGGAAATAGCCATCCGGACGACGGATGCACAGCAGGTCGGGTAAGAGGTCAAAAAAGGGGTTGAAAGAGGGTTCCACCAACAGAACTCAATGATGTAGTGCGAAGCAACCTGATCTATTCACCTCTAATTGTGGCAGGAATCCGGGATTATTCTGGACTCCAGTCCGGTAAATTATCTGGTTTGGATGTAGGGTGATTCATCCAGGGTCGGGGATTGACGCGGCTCTAGTGACGCAACTCAGGGATGATTGTTGCGAAATTGTCGATAATGTTTGTTGTGGTATAGCCCTCTTTCCTTGCAGTCCAACTATCTTCCCAGTGAAACGATCCTCCAGAGTATTGGTTAAAGTGCTAGTTATGGTTGGGCTTGGCTGGCTGCTGTTTGATGGAGTCGCAGCCAAGCTCTCAGCTAACCTTGCAGCCAAACCAGCAGTTCAGCTAAAAACAGTCCAGCATTCGCTGCCAATCGGTGGCCAGACTCGAACCTATCGTGTTCACGTTCCCAGTAAGTACCAACCGGGAACCAAAGTTGCGGCGGTGCTGGTGCTGCATGGGTTGGGCGGTAACGCCGAAAAAGCGTTAGCACAGGGGAAATGGCTGGAGAAATCAGACCAGGCAGGCTTTATTGCGGTTGGATTAGACGGGACTTTGAAAGATCCGGCCAACCGTTCTAATTTGCTCACCAATCCAAGGCGTTGGAATGCGGGTGAATTGGGCGGAGCGGCGAGGGGGAGTCAGGCGGATGATATTGGGTTTGTGAATGCGGTGATTGACCAACTGGTGCAAACTGGACGGGTTGATCCACAACGGATTTATGTGACGGGGTTTTCCAATGGGGCGGCGATGGCGTTTCGGGTTGGGGTTGAGTTGTCCCATCGGGTCGCGGCGATCGCCCCCGTTGCCAATGCCATGCTCATCAATCCCACCGCACTCAAACAACCCGTTTCCCTGCTGCTGATTTGGGGAACAGCCGATCCGGTTAATCCATTCAACGGTGGCACGGTGAAACGATCTGGACAACAACGGGTCAGACCCTCGGCAGACTCTGCTTGGAAAACCTGGGGCAAGTTGCTGAATTGCCCACCGACACCGCAAATCATCTATCAGCAACGAGGGGTGACAGGGACGGCTCTGCGACCGTGCAAGGCGGGATCAGAGGCGTTATTCTATAGCGTTGAGGGGATGGGACATACGTGGCCGGGTGGCAGTCGGTATCTGCCAGAGCAAGTGGTTGGCCGCTCGTCAACTGCGATTGATGCCACTGATCTGATTTGGACATTTTTTGTCCAGCATCCCAAACGCTAGTGCCTGACTCCCTCTTAGGCATGAACTTTTCATTACCAACATCTTGCCCTCACCCAACCCTCTCCCCAGGGAGAGGACTTTTTCAGCCCTCCTTCTCCTTAGGGAGAAGGAGTTGGAGGATGAGGGTGAAGCTTGCGGCATAAGCGTTTTAAAAATGTTGGTAATGACAAGCTTAGGCGTTACAGAGGAACTGTAGCTGCACATGATGTTTGTTCAGAGCAGTTTCGTGGTTTGGCCAACCGCGATCGCTGGCAATCACAATCGGTGGGTTGTGAGCACTGGTCAAGGCAACGGCGACAAATTTGCGATCGCTGGGATCAAAGGTGGCTAAGTCCGGATCGCGAGGAAATTCTGCAAAGTCTTTCCAGTCTTTGGGCGGCGTATTCGGTTCTGGGATTGGCGTAATCGCAACCTGTTCACAGACTTGGGGATTTTGCCAATTTCTCAGCACCCACTTTAAGAATAGTTCTCCTGCTTGCTTTTGGTGGGCAGGGTTCGATGTAGATGCATTATCGAGATACTCCCGCAATATTCGTCTTTGGTTATCAATAACAAAACCATGGGATTGGTTAATTTCCAATATTTTTTGCCGACAATTCTCTACACATTGCGGCGATGCTTGGGGGGCGTATTCTCTCCCATTTGCGATAACCAGCACATTTGTATCCAAAATAAAATACAGCATTTGGTTTAATACGTGATTGTTTCTTGGGACTCCTGCCGTCTAAACGTAGCCTCTGTAATCGCCACTAAATCTTCCATTTCTTTTCCGAAATAAAAGTCTTTTGGCCAGTTGGTAATATTGCCGAAGGGATCAACCTCTAATTCGGTCAGACGAGATACCCCATCCGTTTCATCAACTGCACAGAAATACAGTGCTGCATCTTGATTAGTAAATTTATCTTTCTCTTCAGCAATCCGTCGCTGTAATCGAGTCAATAAATGCTCACTATGGCTTTCTACAATAATCTGGACATGACGGTGTTTAATCACATCAATCAACACATCGGCCAACCCCGCTTGTACCGATGGATGGAGGTGGATCTCGGGATGTTCGAGCAAGATAATTGAGCCTTCTGGGACGTAATAGCACAGGACTAACACAGGCAAAATCTGAGAGATGCCAAAGCCTAAATCGGTCAAAAATACCTCTGGAGAATTGGGAAATCGTCGGATCAGGACTTCGTATTCTTGACGATGGGACGCGATCGGTTGCACACGAAATTCATCAACTAATCCTAATTCTTTTAGCCAGTAAACCACTTTTTCTTGAACAGCTTGATCACTAGCCAGTAAGGCAGGAATTGTATCTTCACCCCGTTGCCCCAAACTGTCTGGCTTCTCCCCTGACCATGAGTAAAACCGTTGCGGATAATCTCGCAGTGGGCCTAAGTAAACTACTGATGTAAATAATTGTTCTAAACGCAGAGCCAGATCTGTTAGCATTCCATTACTCAAAAATGGAAGATCGACTTCATTGGGAAATGCATAACTTTTAATCGGTGAAGGGATGAAGCATTCTTCTGAGTAATCGCAATGTTCAAGTAGATCTACAAGTGGTTCTCCGCTTGCAAATAAAAGATAAGCTCTATCTAAAGATTTTGGGTTTTGTGACCGCCGCATTCCAATTTGAGTATATTGCTGACCATTTATTAAGTAGGCATAGGCGAATTCTTGTACTTCAAGTTTATTTGTTGTTAATTGAATCCTAGCTTTAAACTGAAAATCAGATGGATTGCCAAACTCTACTTTCTTTATATCTTGGTTTTTAATACTAATTCCAGTCAAATACTGATTCTTTTCAAGAACTGAAGTTTCACTTGCAAATGCTGGACGGTCAAACTCCCAATTCAGTGCAAAACCTAAGTCTCCAGGGAGTTGGTGGTTGTGGATGATGTCGTAGGAGGTGCCGAGATCGACGTAGGTGCGATTGTTGCCAAAATGGAGGA
>CAZJZR010000528.1:0-3639 GCA_964550475.1 uncultured bacterium | reverse complement strand
GAACGAAAGTATATAGAGTATGCCTAAAGAGGGGTTGTTGAAGCAATCAGGGGGAGTGGTGGATAGTGGATGGTGGATAGTGGATGGGAGAGTGAGGTGGATTTGGGTGGGTATAGCCATCAACTAACCAGTCATCTTGCCCACTCATCACCCACCTACTCACCTACTCACCTACTCACCTACTCATCACTCCACCAACTCACCATTCACTATCCACCATCCACTTATCCCCCCCCATCACCGCCCGTGCATTGCGCCGAAACATGGCGGGTTTGATGCGGCGGAGGGCGGAGGCGCGGAACCGTTGATCCCAGTCGGAGTCGGAGAGGGTGGCGAGTTGGTGTAAATCGGGGGCGAGGTTGGTGGGATAGGGTTGGAACTCGGCTACGTCGGTGGGTTGGGCGAAGCGATGATTCCAGGGGCACACGTCTTGGCAAACGTCACAGCCCGCGACCCAGCCCTGTAAGTGGGGAATAATTTCCGCAGGCAGGTGATCGGCGCGGTTTTCGATCGTGTGGTAGGCAATGCAGCGGTTGGCATCGACGGCAAAGGCTGGGCGGGACTGATCCCCGTTGGCCACGGGACGAATTGCGTCGGTGGGGCAAGCGGTAATGCAGCGGGTGCAGGTGCCACAGTGAGCCGTGTGGGGGCGATCGGGGATGAGGTCTAAATTGGTCAGCACTTCACCCAAAAACACCCAGGAGCCAAACTGCCGCGTAATCAGATTACTGTTTTTGGCAATCCAGCCCAATCCCGCCCGTTCCGCCCACAGCTTATCCTGCACAGGACCAGTATCGACATAATACCGAGCCAAAATGCCGTCGCCCTGTTGTTGCAACCACAGAGCCAACGCCTTCAGCCGCGTTTGCATCACCCGATGGTAATCCCGTCCCCAGGCATAACGGGCAATTTTGCCGTGGTTGGGTTCGGTGGAACGGCTATGGGGGCTGTAGTAGTTGAGGGCGACCACAATCAGCGATCGCGCCTCTGGCATCAGTTTGAGGATGTCCTGCCGTCGCGGGTCAGCCATCCAGCCCATATCGGCCTGATAACCCTGCTGCAACCAAGCCTGCAAACGGGTTGCGTCCACGTCGTTTCCCGCCCCATCTCGCCACTGGGAAATCGCCGCAATCCCCACCGCATGAAAGCCAATCTGCCGTGCCTGCTGTTTAATTTGGTCAACGTCAAGGGTCAACACGGGTCGGGAAGATGGGGGAATAGCAACGAGTCAGCAAAGCATTGATGATTCTTCATTGTGACGGATTTTGGCGGTGAACCGATCGCCGTCTTGCCATATCTGGCCACTAAGGGTTTGTAAAAATATAAGTTCATGAGTTTAAACACTTAGTGAGTTCTTTGTGTCTTGGTGTCTTCGTGGTTCATCTATCTTTCACCACCAAGGCACTAAGGCACTAAGATTGCACAAAGAACACTGAGTGAGTGCTTTGAAGCTGTTTCTTTAGAAGCCCTCAGGTTGCCCCAACTGCCAACTCGTAACATTGCTTCATCTTTTACAGATGGTCGTTTGACGCAGCCCAGCCATGGATTGAACAATTAGGGCTTGTTGCGTAGACAACTGATTATGACCCCAGGTTGGCTGAAGCGTTGTCAGATGATCACGATGACGGGATGGGCGATCGCGCTGCTGGTCAGTGTGAGTTGGTTGGTGCTGCCCAGTGGAACGGTGGCGTGGGCGGCGGGAATGGGCATAGGCGATCGCAGTGCCAGCGAGCGGGTAACCGTAACTCAGGTATCCCAAACCATCTTGGCAGAGGGAATTGACTTGGCCACAGACGGCAACTACCCAGCCGCTTTGGAGAAATTTACCCAGGTGATTGCTGCGGATGTCAATCCGGCTCAACCTGACAATGCCGCTGCCCCAGTTCTGCAAATTGCCTACGGTAACCGCTGTTTGATGCAGATCTATTTGGAGGACTACACCGCTGCCCTCCAGGACTGTGAACAGGCATTGCGCCTGCGCCCGGATGATGGTGAAGCCTTACTCAACCATGGGTTAGCAGCCTATCGGCTGGGTCAATATGCAACGGCTGTGGCCGACAATTCCCGCCGCTTGGCCATGGGAACAGCGGATTTGCGAGCCTATTTCAACCGCGCCCTGGCAGAAACCGCCTTGGGGCAATATGCCAGTGCCATCGCCGACTTCAGCCATGCCTTAGCTGCCGATCACGCCGATCAAGCGACCATCCAAGCCGAGATTTACATCGATCGCGGGCTGGCTTACTTTGCCATGGCCGACTGGTCAGGGGCGATCGCCGACTTGGATCAAGCCATCGTATTGAATGCCAACAGCGATCGCGCCTACTACAACCGGGGCTGCGTTTGTAGCCGTCAGCGCAACTATCGCGCCGCCATTCGCGACTTTAGCCAAGCCCTGCAACTCAACCCCCACAATCCCGAAGCCTACCTCAACCGCGCCATGGCTTACCGAGCCTTGGGATCACCGCAGTTCGCCAACCGGGATTTGCAACAAGCCGCCCAAGGATTTCAAATGCAAGGGCAGGTGGCGCAATATCAACGGGTGCAAACCTTGATGCAGCAGCTTCAGCAACAACCCCAATCCGCGTTTGCCTGAGGGGCATTCCCCAACCATCCTACCCAACCATCCTAGGAACATAGGCTATAGAAACCCGCTTGGTCGGCCAATCGCACCATTTGCATTCACCATATTCAATTCATTCGGTTCATTCGGTTCATTCGGAGATGCCATGTTAGGAGTGAAACTATCGGGGGCGATCGCCACCCTGTGCACCAGCACCGTCCTGCTCGTCAGCAGTGCCAGTTGGGCTGAGGGCACGAATCCTGCCCCCTGCGACCCCATGCACCACGGGACTCCCTCAGGGGCAAAACCCATGCACCACGGCAGCTTAGAAATCCCTGCCGGACAGCCCGTACCCACCGTCACCCTCAAGGTTTATCCAGACGCAATGGATGGGGTTAACTTGGAGGTACAGGTGACCAACTTCCAATTCGCGCCAGCACGGGTGAATACCCCCAGCCTCACCACCGAAGGTCATGCCCATATTTATGTCGATGGCAAAAAAGTGGCGCGGCTGTATGGCACGTGGTTCCACCTGCCCAACCTGAAGCCCGGTCAACACAAAATCACGGTTTCACTGAATGGTAATGGTCATGAACAGTTGACCTATCAGGGCAAACCGATCGCTGCCACCCAGGTGATTCAAGTACCCGCCAAGGCCAAGTCCCGGTAAACCTACGGCATGGACAACGCCACCGCCTACCTTGGGACTGCACTCAAGGCACACCCCCCAACCGTTACAAGTTATCTCCTGATCTGCGGCAAAAACTCCCCGATCGCCTGTTGCCACAGCGATGGGTTCGCACTAATCAGCAATTCGTGACCCACATTGGGGGCAATCACCAACTGCTTGGGACTGGGAAAATTGCGGAATAGGGCTTGAATTTGGCTGACGGTCATCCACTTGTCCCGTTGGCCATGAATCAGCAACACCGGACACCGCACCGCCTTGGCAAAGTCGATCGGATTATGCTCAAAGCCGTTAAACCCATGCTGCACACCGCCCCAAAACACCAATAACTCAGCAGTTGTGATCGGCAGAATGTGGCCATGGCGCAGTCGAATTTGAATCGCATCCACTA
>CAZJZR010000527.1:0-3649 GCA_964550475.1 uncultured bacterium | reverse complement strand
CCGCAGCCACGCCAATTGCACCACCCAGAAGGATAAAGTAATCTACAATACCGGATGTCGTCATCTGCGTCTCTCCAAAAAAATCACTCCCTCTATTGAACCATCTCGTGGCATAGAATACAGGCTCTAGGGGTTGGTAAAATGAAGGTTTTCTGGTCAATCCAGTCGGGGTTTGCAGCCGCTTGCGGTGGAGTGGGTAATTGCCCACTCCACGCCACTGTTGATCCAGTGGCGATCTTGAGTTAATCGGCTGCATTTCATAAACATGGCAAATGTCATATTTGAACGCCATATTTGGTAGAGAAAGGAACGAGCGTTATGAAATCAGTGATTCCGGTGGAGTTGCCCGGTCAGGCGTATGACATCATCATTGCCCCCGCTGGGTTAGATCATGTGGGGACGTGGATGGCCGGATTGAGCGATCGCCCCCTCGGCAAAAAAGTTTTGCTGGTGTCCAATCCAGTTATCTTCAAACATTATGGAGAACGGGCGATCTCGTCCCTCACATCTGCCGGATTTGCCGTCAACTATTGTCTCTTGCCACCGGGGGAACGCTACAAAACCCCCAACTCCGTCCAACGGATTTATGATGCCGCCCTAGAACATCGGTTGGAGCGATCGTCCACCATTGTCGCCTTGGGCGGTGGTGTGATTGGCGACATGGCTGGATTTGCGGCGGCGACGTGGTTGCGCGGCATTAATGTGGTGCAAGTGCCCACCTCCCTGTTGGCGATGGTCGATGCCGCCATTGGCGGTAAAACCGGGGTGAACCATCCCAAGGGCAAAAATCTGATTGGAGCCTTCCACCAACCGCGCCTCGTGCTGATTGATCCCGATGTGCTGAAAACCTTGCCCAGTCGCGAGTTTCGGGCGGCGATCGCCGAGGTGATCAAATACGGCGTGATTTGGGATGCCGATCTGTTTGCCCAACTGGAAGGACAAAACGACAAGCAACGGCTGGATCAATTGCGCTATCTGTCACCGGAACTGCTGCACGACATCCTCACCCGTTCCTGTCAGGCCAAAGCCCATGTGGTCAGCCAAGACGAGAAAGAGGCCGGGTTACGTGCCATCCTCAACTATGGCCATACCATCGGCCATGCAGTGGAAAGCCTGACTGGATACCGTGTCGTCAACCACGGGGAAGGGGTGGCGATCGGCATGGTGGCGGCGGCACAGATTGCCGTGGCGATGGGGCTATGGGAACAGCAGGACAGCGATCGCCAACTCACCCTGATCCAAAACGCCGCTCTGCCCACCCAATTACCGGCGGGACTGGACATTGAGGCAATTCTAGACTCGCTGCAACTGGACAAAAAAGTGAAATCCGGCAAGGTGCGGTTTGTCTTGCCCACTCGCGTGGGAGCCGCCACCGTTACCGATGCCGTTACGCCAGAGGTGGTGCGCCAGGTATTGGTGGCGATGCAACCTTAAAGCTGTTCGTGCCTTTCGGCTACGCTCAAGGCACGAACGAATACGCTGGCTTCGACTACGCTCAAGGTGTGGGGTGGCTTCGACTACGCTCAGCCACCGTGCGGCATACGTCGGCTGAGCGTAGTCGAAGCCAGTACCTTAACGATCTCAAACATTCACAGGTTTGCTTTGCTGGATCAATTGGCGCACCAACTGGGCTAGGGCTGGGGCTGCCGTTTGCGGTAAGGCGTGATCCGTATTGGGTAAAATCACCAGTTCCGCATTGGGGATGCGATCGGCATAGGTTTGCGAGTGCCATAGGGGAATGGTGTCGTCGCGATCGCCCGTCACCACTAGCGTTGGCACCGTCAGTCGATGAATCTGTTGTTCCACCGTATCGATCGCATCCTCTGGGCGGAGGCGATCGAGTAAAAACGAACGGGGAGCCGGTTGCGCCATCAATTCCCGCCGAAACCAGAGGATTTGCGCTAAGGTGTCCTCTTGCTGGAACCAACGGGCGATCGGTTGAGCCAAATCCAACCCCCAATCCACCAACGGCGTTGGCCACAACAGGGGGCGCAAATGGTCATACCGCCCACAAAAACTATCATCCCGAATCCCCGCCGCCGCCGCCAGCAACAGCCCCGACACCTCTGCCCCATACTCCAGCGCGTAAGCCGAAGCCACCCAGCCACCAAACGAATGCCCCACCAAATAACAAGCCGACAACCCCATGGCTTCAATAAATCGGCGGACAAACAACACCTCTTGGGCAATGTCATAGCGCATCATCGGCTGTGACGATTCCCCAAACCCCAATAAATCCAGCCCAATGCAGCGATACTCGGTTTGCAGTTCCGCCATCACCCCTTGCCAATTGCTGCCACTGCCCAAAAAACCGTGCAACATCAAAATTGGCACTCCCTGCCCCTGTTCAATATAGGCCGCGTGCCAATCAGTACCAGGAAGGCCAATCCGCTGTTTAGAAGTCATAGACAGAATGGATAAAGATAGAGGGAATCGATCGCCGCTCGTGGTGCTAGGGATCCGGTCGGATAGTCAGATGTACAGGCCAGGTCGCAACTGAATGAGACCCTAACCCCATGCGATCGCCTAAAATTTAGTAGTTTTTGGGGGATCGGTCTCACCAAATTCAGGTTAAATTAAAGCCAGCCATTACTCAACTCCCCACTCATCTGCTGCTCGTCTGCTGGCCATCTGCTAATTTGGTAACGTTGAACTTGAAACGTTAAGCTTAAAAAGTTTTGGGCGATCGCCCCAGAATTGATCGCATCTAACCACTATTCCCGCAATTATTAGTTTATACTTGCCCCTATATTTAGGGGCTTCCACCCCTCTCCCCGCTTCCACGACCCATTGTTGTGATTGTCCCGGATTGGGGTTGTTCCGACTCTTCAGTGAATCGACTCCTTTGTGCATCCAATCGGTTATCCTACTTTAGCAACCCACTTTAACGAGCTTGAGTCATGCCTGCTGGGCTGACCTAACTTCAGCCCCGATCATCAGTATCAATCGACTCAGATCTCGTTACCTAGCTTGCTTAGTTGGTTTTATTTCGCTCATTGCCAAACCTTTTATCAATTGGACTCCCCTTGCATCTATGGCACTGGTTCAGCCCTCCCATCCATCTTTCCCTAGCGATCTGCCGCGTGTTCGGCGTTCCCGTTCTACGGTCAAACGCTTACATGGACAAGGGTTAAACACGCTGCCAAAAGGGGTTTTGTTGGAAACCCTAACCAAGTTAACCGCCAGTCTGATTCTCCTCGCTGCAACCACGGTTGCGTTAACTCGCGCTCTCCCCTACTACAAAGCCCAACAAGACCGTCTCCAAGAAGCACAAACGGAATTAAAACTTGCTGAGGCACGAGTTGATCAATTGCAGGCAGATTTCCAACGCTATTTTGACCCGCAACAAGCCAGAACATTGATGCAGGAGCAGAGCTACCGGATTGATCCCAGCCAACGGCGCGTAGTGTGGCTACCCGCAGATCCAGAGGGTACACTTCCTCAGAGCAATAATAGTCTGCCTAAACCAACGGCTAATGCTGGTTCCACACCCCCAACTCGCTCTAACCCGTCTCCTTAAAAGTTAGTCCATTTCAACTTGGGGATATGCAAATAAATAAAATACCCAGCGTAGGATGCGTTAGGCTTCAGCCGTAAGCTGTCATGCATTTAAAATACACGTTAGCGATATAAATTAGCAGGAGGACAT
>CAZJZR010000526.1:0-3662 GCA_964550475.1 uncultured bacterium | reverse complement strand
ATGAGCAGCAGTTGGGAGCCGACCATCCCGACACCGCCACCAGCCTCAACAATCTTGCAGAACTGTACAAGTCGATGGGTCGCTACAGCGACGCGGAACCGTTGTATGTGCGAGCTTTAGCGATCCGAGAACGAATATTGGGCACAACCCATCCCGATACAGTCAGCACCCGCGAACGTTTAGCCAATTTGCGACAGGCGCTGGAGGAAAGGAGAAAGGGGGAAGGGGTGGGTGAGTAGGTGAGTGGACGGGTGGGAAAGACGCGCTAAGCTTAAAACCATAGGAGGAATTGCCATATGACCATCAAAGAACAACTCATCCTGGAAATTGAGCAGATGCCAGACGCTTTGTTGGAGGAGTTTTTAGACCTAATTCGCCTGACTAAAGCTCGCCGTCAAATCCAACCGCGCTTCACCGTCCCGCCATCCTCGTCATCCAACTGGGTTGATCCGCTGATTGGTTTTATTGGAGCCACCCACCACGGCAACCTGGCCGCAGCCATTGATGCCACGCTCTATGAGTAATGCCATCTTGATTGATACATGGGGGTGGCTCACCCTGCATGACGCAGGTGAGCGACGACATCAGGACGTTGTAGCGATTTATCGCACCTTGCTGGAACAAAAGACATTAATTTACACCACAACCTTCATCCTGGATGAAACGTTCACCTTGTTGTTTAAACGCCTGAATGCGTATCAGGCACAACAGGCCATGCTGCAACTTTCTGCCGCTTTTGCCACAGAACCATTTCAACTGATCCAAATTGATCAACCGCGTTTCACCCAGGCTCAAGCCCTCCGCTTGAAATACCTCGACAAACCCCAAATTTCCTTCACCGATCTAACCTCAATTGCGGTGATGCAAGAGTTCAATATCAAGCGTGTTCTCACCGAAGATGCTCACTTTACTCAAGTTGGGTTAGGGTTTGAGCGATCGCCTGAAGTGTAGACAGGGTTGTGAAATTAACCTCATTCAACCGCCACCAGCCTCAACAATTTGGCGGGACTGTACAAGGCGATGGGCCGCTACAGTGAGGCTGAACCCTTGGTTGTGAGAGCATTAGCAATTGCAGAACAACAATTAGGAGTAAAGCATCCAACGACCGTTATCTTCCGGAATAATCTTCAGAGTTTACAGGGACAAAAACTCTTTCTCAAACCTTGGCAATGCTTACTACTGATTGTCTTACGACCGATGGGGTTGCCAATTTGGGTTTTGATACTGAAGTTGGCATACACTTAACGTCTGGTGGTGGTGACCAATAAAAATGACACGACCAACAAGGCGATCAGGCCGAGCCAGACGGCATTTTGGCGCAACCATGAGTTAAGCGTGCGGCTCCAATCAGTGCCCCTCGATTCTGCCACCATTCCGGTTAAGGGTTGATCCAGATCGTGAAACAGGGTGCATTCCTTGGCGTGGGGACGTTGGGGAAAGGTGCAGGTGTCGTCAGCGTGATAGGTGCAGCGATCGCACAGTACCGCATCCCCACTGGCGCGATGCAGTGGAATGCCGGGATGGCCGTAGGCTTTCAGCGGAGTTTTGCAATAGGGACAGGCGATCGCCCGTGGTTGGACTGGACGATGGCAACGGGGACAGTCGGACATGAAGCCTCCCGGTCAGTAGGAACCTTGGATGCGCCCATACCAGCGTAACAAAACCTTGGCTAACCGTTGGGGATCGTGGCGAATCTGACTACGGTGCTCGTCTAACACATCCGCCAGCACAATCCGCCGCCCCAATTGCTTCACCGCATCGCGATCCAGCATGATCGGATGGGAATCTTTGTCGGCATAGGTGGACAAGATGGCCTCCGATGGAGCTTTGCGCTGGACTAACACGGCATCAAACAGGGGGTCTTCCCCGACCTGATCAATTGCCCGGATGTGGTCGGCAACGGTGTAGCCTTGGGTTTCCCCCGGTTGGCTCATGATGTTGCAGACGTAGATGCGCGGCACATTGGCTTGGGCGATCGCGGCGCGGATTTCCGGCACCAAAAAGTTGGGAATGATACTGGTATAGAGACTGCCGGGGCCAATGATGATGTAATCCGCTTCCCGAATCGCTTCTAAGGCGCGGGGTAGGGCAGGCGGATTGGCCGGAGAACAGCCAATCCGCACAATTGTGCCTTGGGCTTCAGTAATGTTCGACTCCCCTTCAATCCGACGACCATCGTCCAACTCTGCCCACAACCGCACATCACTGAGCGTTGCAGGCAACACCCGCCCCCGAATCGCCAAAACTTGGGAACTAGCGGCGATCGCCTGCTCCAAATCCCCCGTTACCTCACTCATGGCGGTGAGGAACAGGTTGCCAAAACTGTGCCCCACCAGACCATCGCCAGCCTGAAAACGGTACTGAAAGAGTTCCGTCATCAACTTTTCCTGATCCGCCAGAGCGGCCAAACAGTTGCGAATATCCCCCGGTGGCAACACGCCAATCTCCCGTCGCAACCGCCCCGACGATCCCCCATCATCCGCCACAGTGACAATGGCGGTGATATTGGCACTGTACTCCTTCAAACCGCGCAACAGGGTAGACAGTCCAGTGCCGCCACCGATCGCCACAATTTTCGGCCCCCGATTCAGTCGCCGATGCGCCAGCAACACATCGATCAGTTCCTCGTCGCCCTCCGGCATCAGCACTTCCGTAATTGAACCCAAACTGCGGGTTTGTCCCCAAAAAATGATTAACAGCCCAATCAGTAATAAGAGAGGGCCGCTGATCGTATTGGGTAAAATTGCCGCAATCCGACCGAGGGTGTTTTCCGCAAACTGCAACAGGTAGTAGATGGGGGTGAGTTTAGTCCAAATGGCAAACCCCAAACTGGTGAGTAAGACCCCCATGGCACTCAGCAACAGCCAGCGTTTAATCAACAAGCCCGGAGCCAGCCACTTAAACCAATGGCGCGATCGCCGACGTTGCCGGGATGGGCTGGTACGTTGGAGCGTGAAATAGAGCCGAGGTGGGCTGATGAAGCGACGGCGGGATTGGCGTTTCAATGTATTAAAAGCGTGTCTAAACGGACGAACGGACATGGATGCGATCGCGTCAAAGCAGAACAAACAAAGCAGAGCAGAATAAACAGAGCGGAACCAAGAGAATAGTGGAAGGGCGCAGCGAGTTATTAGGGTAAATTCCGTAGATATTTACCCTAACAACAACAGTTGACAGAGCAGTAGGCTTTTCGCTATCGCAATTGATGATGGCGATTAGATTGCCATAGTGCCACATCTTTGTCAGTGCTATCTTGTCGTTAGTGCCACATCTTCATCAGTACCACATCTTGATCTACGTTCGGAGATTTGTAGTTTGGTGTGATGTCACTGTTCACGCCCTGTTAGGCGAGAAGTGGGTACAGCCCGCAGTACTGTTGCCGGGGGCAGAGGTGAACAGTGACGGTGTGATCAATCATCTAGGTTCAGTAGATCGAAAACATAGACATCTCTAATAGACCTCTTGCAATTTAGGTTCTACGCCGCTAATCTTGACCCACCCTATGTACTGCGTACAGGCTACGCCAACGGGAAGCAAGCTACATCCCCCTTTCTTGTAGCTTGCTTCTCGAAGAGTATGCCCCTTGGGCTATACCCCTTCTCCCAAGTTGGGAGAAGGGGAGCCGGATTCAAAGTCCCTCTCCCAGATTTGGGCTACCGTGT
>CAZJZR010000525.1:0-3670 GCA_964550475.1 uncultured bacterium | reverse complement strand
ACACTACCTTTCAATTTATAAAGACCACACTGAACTAAAAGCGTGATTTTACTTAAATATTTTTGCTCAAATGGAGCGGTTTTCAATTCACTGAAGCACACGAGAGAATCCCTAAAAAGTTGCCAAAATAGGATTTAAGCGTCTGATCTAGCCCCCATAGCTCTGAAAAAAAGCTCTGGCAGGTTTCTGGTTTTATCGAAGCAGATGCCGTGCCGCTAACCAATGTTGAAACCGTGCCGCCCGATCGCGGATAAACACCTGATCGGCATCACCCGTCATCAACCCATAGACGCGCACCACAGATTGATCCGCGCTGGTCCAATGTAAGGGAAACCTCCAGCGGATTGCACCAGTGCTGGCATCCAGCCTCACCAATTGCAGATCGGCGGGATCGGCAGTTTGGGGATTCGCCACAACCAGGCTGACTCCGCTGGCCGTTCCCACCGGAGGCACATCCACCTGCACCATTTCGGGTAACTCGAATTGTTGGTGCCATTGCGGCTGACCGTTGTCCCGCCGCAGTGCCACAACCTGCACCGTAATGGTTTTCTGGTTCTGTTCCCGTTGCAAAATATGCGTATAGACCCGTTGCGGATCCACCGCACCGAGTAATCCATAGATTTCTGGTGGTTGTTTGGTCGGGTTAGCCGTCGGGTTAGCCGCATTTTTAGTAGCGGCGATCGCATATTGCCATCGCCATTGCCGTTTGCCCGTAGTGGTGGAATAGGCCGAAACCGCCGTGGGTTCAAATTGATAAAAGGCGGAGTCCGTTACCAGGGTACGGCCCCAAAACTCGCCCTTAGTTTGGAATTGCAGCTTACCCATCTCAGCCGCCAACGCAATGATGCCGTCAATCGGACTGACTTGAAACACTTGCTGCCGATTCGCCAACAGATAGTTGCGCGTCACGGCATCTAGGGACGATTGGGATTCAGCCGCCAGCGTATCGGGAATTTTTTGCGTCCAGGTTGGCTTACCCGTTGCGGCGTTAAATGCCTGCAAGGTCACCGGAGCCTGCAACCGTCCGGTTAACAGCACCACCTGTTGACCCGCTTGCACCACACTGGAGCCGTAGAGTTCACTAGTTACTTTGCGTTTCTTGACCTGAAGGTTGCCGTTCAACATATACGGCTGTTCGTCTACGGCCAAGGACTGGTGGAAATCGCGCTCCACGCTCCAAGTTGGGGTTCCGTTTGTGGTCGCGATCGCCAATAACTGATCGACCCGTTGCTTTCCAGGCAGAAATTGATCCATCAACAACGGGATATACACGTGATCCCGCGTCAGTTGGAACTGCATCCCATGGGTTAAGCGCAAATCCAACTGTGGAAACTGTTGAGCATTGGGACAAAAGACCCACCGTTCCTGACCGGAGGCGGTGTCATAGGCCATCATCCCCCAACCTTGCCGCACACACGCCTGCCCTGTGGCATTGGGCGTAACGGGTTGCAGACCAAACAGCGGATCTGACTTGTAGTTGGACTGGCTTACCACCAACAGATCGCCAACCACTTGGGGCGCGTGGTGTCCCCTTGGCAGTTGGGCGATTGACCATTGCACACGTCCCGTTTGGCTATCCAGTGCAAACAAGCGGGTTTCTTCAGCGATCGCATACCCAACAGCAAAACCGCCTACACCGACGACCCCAACCAACCCCACCGCTAACCGCCGCCAACGCACCATCGCTCCCCTCTCCCTATGTGTTTCTGCCTGTTGGCTTAGCCACCGCCAGGAAAAACCCAAATCATCACCGGATTAATCGCTTGGACTCGATCAATTGGACTCCATCAAACTCGCTGGAACTCTCGCACGCCTTAGGTTTCACCACCGCCAAACAGCGTTAAATCGGCCTTAAGGAAATCAATGAACTGCCGTGCTGTGCGACCAGACCGACCATTGTGGCGGGTTGCCCATTGCAGGGCGCGATATTCCAACTCCTCCGGCGGAATCGGCAGGGCACGACCAAGGTGGTGGATGATTTGTAAATAGGTGTCCTGGTCAGCGGGTTCAAAGGTGAGGGTGAGGCCAAACCGATCGCTGAATGACAGTTTTTCCTGTACCGTGTCCCAGGCGTGGATTTCTTCGGCATCGCTGGGACGGGGGCGATCGCCAAAAAATTCTCGAATCAGGTGCCGACGGTTGGACGTGGCATAGACAATCACATTGGTGGGTCGAGCGGTCAAATTACCTTCCAACACCACTTTGAGGGCTTTGTAACTCGCCTCATCCTCCTCAAACGACAGGTCATCCACAAAGATGATGAATTTTTGTGGTAAGGCACGTAACTGATCTGCGATCGCGCTCAAATCTCGCAAATCCGCCTTTGCCACTTCCACCAGCCGCAAACCCAGATCCCCATACTCCCACAGCAGGGACTTGACCAACGACGACTTACCCGATCCCCGACTGCCGTAGAGTAAGACGTGCAAAGCCGGATGCCCCGCCAGCAAAAATTCCGTATTTTTGACCAACTCCTGCTTCTGTCGTTCGTAGCCCACCAATTCCGCAAGCTGCACCGGGTCAGGATAGCGGATCCCCACTAATTTGCCCCCTTGCCAACGAAACGCCCGGTAGGTCGCCATTAATCCACAGCCTTGGCGGCGATAGAAATCAGCTAGGGCAGGTAGCAGCTCCGCCCAATTCACCCCCTCACCAACCTGTTGATAGAACTGGGATGACCGTACCGCATCGCCCAAACTATCGGTGGCATTCATCGCCAGTGCCCCATGGGGCGGCACCCCATCGGCGGCACCATTGCTTGGCTGATCCCCTAGCCAAGTGATGGGGGGTTGGGGCAGTTGGGCGATCGTCTGCACCCACTGACCCACCTCATCCCCTGCCGCGTGGTACAGGGTTTGCAGCACGGTTAAATCGTGCTGGGTCGCCTGGATCAAGGCGGGGGGTAGGGTATCCCAGTCTTGAAATTGCACCTGGCGGGAAAAGGGATTGTCATCCTGCAAAATCGCCGTCACCAGATAATCCTGCCAAGTTTGTTGCGCCGTCGCCAATGCCCGAAACCATTGACCATAGGCATACAGCACCACTAGGGGATCAACGCCATGATTGGCATGGCAGTCCCGGCAGCCATCCATCGCTTGCAGTAATGCACCAAATGCTTTGCCGATCGCTGAAGTCAACACCTGTTGATACAACAAGAGCGAAGCAGACTGCTGTCGCAGCGTTTGGATGTGGGCAGAAAAGGGAAACAACATGGCGATCGCCGAGATCATGCACCGGATTATCTTAAATCGGTTTAGCTTAAATCAGTTTGGCCTAAATCAATTCGGTCATTACTGGAGGTGGGAGTCGGTCTGGTTTTGCCATTTTTGCTACTTTTACCATACGGTTGTGGTGCTTTTGCCACCTTGATGATGATTGGCCGCCGCGATCGCTGCCACAACCATTGCCCCAACCGCAACAACCGCAGCACTCGTTCCACCTGTCGCAATTGGGCATCCAACTTCGCCTCCAACTGCCGATACCCCCGCCGCGCTGCATTCGTCCCCCGTTCCCCTTTGGCGATCGCTCCCGGTGCGCCATGCAACACTCGATAGGTACTCCGCTCACACGCCAACAACACATCCGCCACCCGCCCCAACACCCGCCGCAAATTCCACAGTTTCCAGGCGACGAACAAACAAGCCACACTGATCAGGGCATTGAGGATGAG
>CAZJZR010000524.1:0-3671 GCA_964550475.1 uncultured bacterium | reverse complement strand
GATGCTGATGTCCTTTACAAAGAGATCTTCCTGCATTATCGGTTTTTAAAACAACCGGAAAAAATGCCACAGCGATTGTCTCCGCCTAGTCAATTGCAAAAGGTGCAACGGTTAGGCAAAAAGTTGATCAAAAAAATTGAACGCGCTTTAGGTTGAATTTCAGGTTGAACTTTGACGGGGTCCGAAAATGCGACCGATTACCCATGACTGCTGGAGCGAATCGGTTGCCAATGATGGGTTTGCAAATCTAACTGATAGGTGTGGGGATTGTCGATCAGCGCAGGTTTGCCGTCCTGCTCTGTTCAGACTTGGCCACCGCTGATGTGAATGTAACCGTCTTGCCAGTGGGCGCGATGGTGGCTAATCCAGCCTGGAGGGTCGCCAGACGTGGGGACGTGCAGGTCGCGGGGATAGCCGTAAATCTGGAAATTGCCCCGGCCATCGTAGACAATCAGATCGTTGTAGATGTAAAAGTCGGGATCGTAAAAGTCTTCGTGTTCTCCGGCAATTTCCACCACCCGCCCATCGGGTAAGCGGGTGAATGATTGGCCAAACCGTTGATTACACCAGACTGGAGTGGTTCGATGGTTCGATCGGTGTCTTCGTAATGGGCACGGGCGTTAGCGGCAGTCCAACGGCATTGCACCATCTGTTGCCAGAAGGGGGCGGCGATCGCGTCGGGGTTGGCGGTGCCGTAACGGGGGGTGCGATCGCGCTGATACTCCTCCACAGGCAGGTCGCACACCCCCAGCGGTTGGATCTGGGTTACCAGGGGGCGCAGGTTGCGATCCATCTCTGCCCAATCTTCGCCTGCCGCCACCAAGCAGTCCACCATGGCCAGACTCCGCGCCTTGTGGATAGCTTTGCTGTTGTAAGGGGCGATCGCGCCAATGGGTACGCCATTCGCCAACTCTTGGACAATTCCGGCCAGATCGCCTTGGCTGGCGTAGTGGTGGATGTTTGATAGTGTCATAACAGCAGCAAATTAGGCAGGCACCCAGCCAGAACCAAAATTCTCGGTAGTGGCGTGGGTGTAGGGTGTACGGGCTGAGGCAGACAGCGGTTTCACGCCCCGCGTCACCTGATGCACCCACCAAAAATCCTGACTGCGGACATCGCCAAACCCCACCGCTGCCAACCATTGCCCCAGATTGCCAGCCGCATAGTCACGGATGTAGGGTTCCTCAAAAATTTGGGTCAGCCACTCACTATGGCGGAGGGTGGTTTGGTTGCCGTCCAGTACCACTAATTCGCCCCCTGGTTTCAGCAACCGATAGGCTTCCCGGACGATTGCTTGACTGACGGTGGGCGGCGTTTCGTGGAACAATAACGCTGCCGTTACCAAATCCACCGAGTGATCGGGTAGGGCTGTAGCTTCGGCGTTGCCATGCATCCACCGCACCGGATTAGTCTGGGGGGTATTAGTCTGGGGGGCGCGATCGCCCGTCGTCGCTTTATGCTGCGCCACCACCAACATATAGGGCGACAAATCCACCCCAATCACCTCAGCCGTAGGAAATTTTTGCCGCAACATCAGCGTCATCGAGCCAGTGCCACAGCCCAAATCCACAATCCGACGTGGTTGGCAGCGAACTGCATCCAGTAATGCCTGCCGCACCACCGTTTCATTCGGCGGCAGGACGTATTGGGTGATGGGGTCGTAGGTGACGGCGGCACTGCTGGTCAGGTAGCCCCCCTCGACCCCGTGGAAGTTTTGCTGGTAGTAGGTGGGATAGCGGAGGGTGGGATTGGTCAATGCAGCGACAGCAGTCGGCCAGTCGATGCTTTGGGAAAATCGCCGAATGGCCGCCTGGTCAATTAAAAAGGTGCCAAACAGGGGCGCGAGAAATTGCTCGAATAGGGTGTCTTTGCGGACGGGCATGGGGCAATGACTGGGGGAAGGACAACCGGGGAGGGGGGAGAATCCATCTAACTACGTGAGACAATTCCTAACTCTTGGAACAGAGCCAGGGACAGGAAAAAATTGACGATGAAAATGCACACCCAGGCCGTGACCACCGCTGCCGTGGCCGATCGCCCCACCCCTTTCACGCCGCCTGTGGTGGTCAGTCCCCAGCTACAGCCAATCACCGCCACTATCGCCCCAAAAATCACCGATTTGATGATGACGCTCAGCAAGTCCCACAGTTGCAGGAACATCCGCACCGACTCCATAAAACTGCCGGGGCTGACATTGTAGAAGGTGGCGGCGGCAAATACCCCACCCAAAATCCCCACCACCAGCGCGATGATCGTCAGCACGGGCAGCATCAGGCAACAGGCCACCACACGCGGCACCACCAAATATTCAATCGGATCCGTTTTGAGCATTTGCAGCGCGTCGATTTGCTCTGTCACCCGCATCGCCCCAATTTCTGCCGCAAAGGCAGAGCCAACCTGTCCCGCCAGCACACAGGCCGACAGGATCGGAGCCAGTTCTCGGCAAAAGGCGAGGGCAAATGCCCCCCCAACAATTTGTTCCACCGCCCCAAACCGCACCAATTCCCGTGCCGTCTGGATAGTAAAAATCATCCCGGAAAAATAGGTGGTGAGGACAACGCTGATCAGGCAATGGGGGCCAGCGGTGATCAGGTGTTCCATTAAATTGCGTCGCCGGATTTTGCCCAACACGATGCGGAACAGCACCTGCCCGCCCAATAGCAATGCCGCCAAAAATCGCCGCAGCCATATTTGGGTGGACTGTTCACTAGCGTGGGGATTGAACATAACGAACGGGGCAATCTTAAAACGGTCTTAAAACGGCGATCGCAATATTCCCTCTATACTCAACTGCAAGTTCACTTGCGTCAACAATCTGGCGAACGAGCTAACGACTCGCGGCTACATCCGCACCATAAAAGGGCACAATTTCCGACCAATGGGGTCGCGCCCCCTGCTGCCATGCCAATTTTGCCAATTGCAGCACTCCGGTAACCCCATGCCCCAGATTACCCGTGATGGCGCATAACCGATAGGGGCGATCGCGCTGTTGCAGTAGTTCTTGCCAGTGGGCGATCGGTAGCACCGTATCCGCCATCACCGTCTGTAAGCCGTCTGGGGTGTGGCGATAAATCGCGCCATAGGTCGCGCCTTTGTGGGCAGGCAATTCCACTGCAATATCGGTAATATCTAGGGTCTCAGCAGCGATCGCGGGCTGTGGCTCAGCGGCGACCTGCAAGTGTGCCATAGCCGCCAGTGAGGAAATGCCAAACAGGGGAATGTCCAATTGTTGCGCCAGTGTCCGTGCCGTCACCACGCCAATCCGCGTCCCTGTGAACCCCCCCGGCCCTTGGGCGACGGCTAAAAAGGCCAGATCCGCCCAAGTTTGCGGTGGCAAAAATTCCAGCAAGCACGGGTGAATGTGGCTGGACTGGGCACGATCCAGATGCCAGACTTGGGCGCGATCGCCCCCATCGTCCCCCACGACCGAGGTTAACGCTAAGCCCAAATCGGGGCTAGACGTATGAATGGCAAGGGCGTGGGAAGGGGGCATGGGGTTGAAAGTGAGAAGGGTGAAGGGTAAAGGGTGAAGAGGGGACGGATCATTTGGGATGAATCATCCCAGCGAGAGCATGGCATTCGTCATCCTCTCAAAAAATTGGGCGATCGCGATGCAATTGTAACGAAAAATGTCGAGAGACCTGCCATCATAGAAGTAGTTCGTAACTGCC
>CAZJZR010000523.1:0-3675 GCA_964550475.1 uncultured bacterium | reverse complement strand
CCGGTGGAAAAGCCCACCACATACACGGTTGAATGCTGCTGTTTTAACCGTTGATAGCGTTCCAACACATGGGCATACCACTGCTGCCACGTCGAGGTGGGCATGGTACGAGTGGGGCGATCGTGGCCGGGATAGTTGGCACCCTCAACCGTGAACCCCTGCTGATGCAAATGTTCAGCCAACAACTGCATCTCATAAATTCCGCCGCCCAAGCCGTGCAACATCAGACAGGCAGGGGCATCTGAACCAGCGGTAAGGTAAAACGGGGCATTTTTCAGCATGGCGATCGGTTTAAGTGGGCTACCGTGTATACACAAGTTGAAACTGCTGTCGCGGAGGGCTGTTTAGCCCCCTAAATCCCCCAATTCTGGGGGACTTTGAATTTCTGTTCCCCCAGAATTGGGGGCTAGGGGGCGGCTCGCCATTGGCTCTGACTAGATTCGATCACTTATGTATACACGGTAGGTTTAAGTGGGGGAGTGGCAGTGGCGAGTGGCGAGTGGGGAGGTTGGGCGATCGCGGTGATTAACAACCTGATCAATTGCCCATTACCGATCACCCATTACCCATGACCATCCTTCATGATATTAACCACCCCCAAACCCTGGATTAGCTTCTGTGCCAGTGGAACTTCCGATCCGCCGCTTGGATCGGCACATCGTTGATGCTGGCAAATCGCCGCATCATCAGGCCATTGTCGGCAAATTCCCAATTCTCATTGCCATAGGAGCGATACCAAAAGCCGGAATCATCGTGCCATTCGTATTCAAACCGGACGGCAATCCGATTCTCCATAAAGCACCACAATTCTTTCTTGAGCCGATAGTCCAATTCCTTTGCCCATTTGCGTTTGAGGAATTCGACAATCGCCGATCGCCCGGTAATAAATTCAGCCCGATTGCGCCATTCCGAATCTTCGGTATAAGCCAAGGCCACCCGTTCGGGATCGCGGGTATTCCAGGCATCTTCCGCCGCTTGCACTTTGGCGATCGCGGTTTCCAGGGTAAACGGAGGTAAGGGAGGTTTCATGATCAGTCAGTTGGGGTTGGGTGTGATGTAGAGCAAACCGCAATCAGTCCTCAACAGACAAGGGACTTCAGCCCCTTGTTCAACGTGTTGAATCATTGTGTTGAATCATTATTGAGTCTGTAACTGCATTTCTAGGCTGGCGATGCGATCGCGCAAGAGAGCGAGCATCGCCTCCACCTCCGCCTCGGAATAGCGGATCGGGATATGTTGGGGACAGTTGTCGCTCACCGCTTCCACATGGAACAGGATTGCCCGTTCCACCTTGGCCGCATAGTCAGGAACCCGGAGTTGGCTGAGCCAGTCCGACTCCCCTTCCACCACCTCTGCCCGTCCCCACAGTTTCACCCGTTTACGGTGGCGGTAGTCCATCAAAACCAAGAATGCCTTGTCATTACCCGCCAGATTGCCCACCGTGATGTACTGCACATTACCGGAAAAGTCAGCAAAGCCCAGCGTCTGTTCATCCAGCACCTTGAGAAAACCCGCTGGCCCGCCCCGGAATTGGATGTAGGGATAGCCAGATGACAAATTGTTTGGCGTTGATTTCAACGATTGTCGGTAAACTCAGCCAAAGGCCAGATGGGAAAATTGGCAGACCAAATACAATTCCCACAGCAATTAAACCGGGTGCAATATTGGTGACCAACAACCACAATAGATAACCATAAATCAGTCCCATAATCAGCAGGATGACCACGCCCGGATGACCATGGTATTGCCGCCCCCAGGACACTCGATGCGGAGACAGGTGGCAGAGGCATAGAGTTTAGACTGGGGCTGGATTGACGGCTGAACTGGAGGTTCAGTTGGATTATTATCGGCAGACTTCATGCTGCATCATCCGTCGTCACTATCTACCATCACTATCTACCGTTATACTCTGCGACACCGTAGATGGAGGATACTGGGGGTAGATTGTCTGGGGATCGCTGATTTTGACGCACTGGCACCGACTAGATCCAACCGCAGTGGCGGCAAAGCTGGAAACGGATTTGTCCAGTGGCTTGAGTGTTGAAGCCGTGGCACAACGCCGATCGCAGCATGGCATCAACGCCTTGGCCGATCACAACACCAAATCCCCTGGGCGGATGCTGTGGGAACAGGTGACCGCTTCGCCGATTGTGGTGCTGCTGTTGGCGGTGTTGGCCTCCGTTTGGTTACAGGACTACAAGGACGCGATCGCCATTCTGACCATTGTGGTGCTGACGGTGTTGCTGGGCTGGAGTCAGGAGTACCAGGCCGAACGGGCATTGGTGGCCTTAAAGCAACTGGCGGTGCCCACGGTGACCGTTTGGCGGGATCGCCAATGGCAGGTGGTGTCGGCGCAGGACTTGGTTCCGGGCGATCGCATCCGGCTAGAAGCGGGGAATCTAGTGCCTGCGGATGGGCGGGTGCTGGTCAGTGCCAACCTCCAGGTGCAGGAAGCAGCGTTGACGGGGGAGGCGGTGGCGATCGCCAAAACCGTCCGTTGGGAGGACGGTAACGGAGAATCCACTTTTTACCCCACCATGGTCTACATGGGCACCACGGTGACCGCTGGGCGCGGCGAAGCGGTGATTACCGCCACGGGGATGCAGACGGAACTGGGGACGGTAGCGCGGTTGATGCAAACCGTGGGTCACCAAGCCACCCCCCTGCAACAACGGTTGGATCGGTTAAGCCAAAAGTTGGTGCTGGCGATTCTGGTGCTGGTAGCGGTGATCTTTGGGCTGGGCGTGTGGCGTGGCGAACCGCTGCAACTGATGTTTTTAACCGCTGTTAGCATTGCCGTAGGCGTGTTGCCGGAGGGATTGCCTGCGATTGTCACCATTGCCTTATCTCTCGGTTCTCAGCGAATGTTGCGGCAGCAGGCGTTGATTCGCCAATTGCCAGCGGTGGAAACCCTCGGTTCGGTAACGGTGATTTGTGCCGATAAGACGGGGACGTTGACGGAAAATCGGATGACGGTAACGGTGTGGTCAACCGCCAGCCAACGGTGCGAGGTCAGGGATCTGGCCGCGATCGCCCCCCTGACTACGGATCTGCATCTCCTCCTCCTAGCCAGCGTCCTCTGCAACGATGCCAGTCCCCGCTTGGGTGATCCCACCGAAGTCGCCTTGGTGCTATCCGCCAATTCGTTTGGGGTAGACAAGAGCCAGGTTGACCTCACTTATCCCCGTGTGGCCGAATTGCCGTTTGACCGCGATCGCAACCGCATGACCACTCTCCACAGTGGATTCGAGGATTTTGCGCTGTTCCAGGCGATTCCGGAATTGGCTGGAACTGCCTACTTAGCCGTGAGTAAAGGGGCGATCGCCAACCTGCTCGACATCTGCACCCAGATTTGGGTTAAGGATGGGGTGGAGCCGTTGGATCAGGCGTGGCGGGATCAGGTGCTGCTGGCCAGCCAAACCCTGGCGGCACAGGGAGCGCGGGTCTTGGCGGTGGGGATGCGGGGCGTGACGAGCATCCCGGATCAGGATGGCACAGCCGCAGCTTGGATGACAGTGGAGCAGCAGTTCATCCTGCTGGGCTGGGTGGCCATGGCCGATCCCGCCCGTCCCCAGGTGCAACAAGCAGTACAGGACTGCCAAACCGCTGGCATCCGTCCGGTGATGATCACCGGGGATCATCCCTTGACGGCCTTGCATCTGGCGCAGGAATTGG
>CAZJZR010000522.1:0-3690 GCA_964550475.1 uncultured bacterium | reverse complement strand
TCCGCTTCCCAGCGAACTGCCGTCGTCTTTAGCGTGATCCAGATCACTATCAGATGATCCTATCAGAATGGTGGGGGGAACTGGACTAAGGTAAGACAAAATAGATGGATGGCGATAGATCGATGGCGCGATCGCACCCCGACCTGTGCAAAGGCAGTGGAATGCCACAGTGACCTGACGGCTTCTGACTACTTTCTATTCTCTACTGTCCTAATTCTGACGGATCGCCAGGTTGAGTAAACACCCATGTAGGGGCATTTCTTCCGCGTTCCCATGATTGCCTGACTGCGCCCGTCTGAGCAACTTCATGATAAGCTTGGCTTATAACTGACAAGCCAGGAGCAAGATTGGAACAGCATCATCGATTGGTCAGGCTGTTATTTCAATAAAAGTTGATAGATTAATGGACAACCCCGTTTCCGTTCCTCCCCTAGCCATTATCCATGGGTTTCATGCCCTATCGGAACCCATCCGTTTAAAGATTCTGCATTTGTTGCGGGAACGGGAGTTGTGTGTTTGCGATCTGAGTACATCGTTGGGGCTCGCCCAGTCCAAGCTGTCCTTTCATCTCAAAACCTTAAAGGACGCGCAGTTGGTGCAAACCCGCCAAGAGGGTCGCTGGATTTACTATCGCTTAAACCTGACCCAATTTCTGGCCTTAGAAGAGTATTTGGCGGAATATCGTCGGTTTAGTGCCATCTTGCCAACCCGCATCTGTCGCCAAGAGCCGTAATCAGCAATTAACCTGCCATGCAGCCTTATGGGCGCAGTTTGCCATTGGGCAGGTTGCCATTGGGGGACTGGCGATTAAAATCGCGGCTAGCGGATGGGTTACAAGCTGATGTTTCATCTCTGATGTTTCATCTACGGGTACACGGGTACGGGCTAGGTGGGCAATGCTGCTGTCCTTTCAGCCCAACTGGCTGGTAGGCTGAAGGAAGCATCGTCATTGCACGAATTAGTCTCCGTATGGCCTACTTTCTGGTAACCAGCTTGATTGATGAGGGGATGTATTCCAGTTGCTTTCAGGTGGTGGAAGCTGACTCTGAATTAGAGATTGCCCATCACATGCTCAATCATCCCCACCGTTGGGAGCGGTTTTTGCGATCGTCCCTGCCTGAGGACTGGCGCGGGGGTGGCCCCAACTATGGCACCCTCTGGGATTGTGTCCACCGTCCTGACATGACCCCAGAGCGTTTGCTGGAATTAATTGCCATGACACGGGTGGATGGCGACTCCTATGCCCAGTTGGCTATCCATCCGGTATCAATTGTGCCCTTGGCAGAAGTTGATGTGAAGTTAACGTTCTAGACAGAACTGTTTTAGAAAGTGTTGCGGTGAGACAGCCTTGATCTCTGTTGACTTGCTCGATCTACGGGGCAACCACGGTGGATTGCCCCTACAGCTTGGCGTATAGCAGGTCGTCAGTCATCCGGGTTAACCAGCCAAGGATACTCAGTGATCAACCTTGGCGATGGTCTTTCATCGCCTGCACAAATTTTTCAAACAGATAATCGGCATCGTGGGGGCCAGGGCTGGCTTCCGGGTGGTACTGCACGGAGAAGAAAGGCAGAGATTTGTGGCGCAACCCAGCCACGGTGCGATCATTCAGATTCAGGTGGGTGATTTCCACCGTTGCCTCTAGGGAATCGGGGTTGATCGCAAACCCATGATTTTGGCTAGTGATTTCCACGCGGGTTTGGTGCAGCCCTGCGGGTTGGTTCAGCCCCCGGTGACCGAACTTCAACTTAAAGGTTTCTGACCCCAGAGCCAAACCGAGGATTTGGTGACCCATGCAAATGCCAAACATGGGTTTTTCCATTTGCAGCAGGTCGCGCACGGCAGGAATGCCATCCATGGCGGCGGCGGGGTCGCCAGGGCCATTGGACAGGAAGATGCCATCGGGGTTGTAGCTGAGGATTTCGGTGGCGGAGGTGTGGGCTGGCACGACGATCACCCGACAGCCGTAGCTGGCCAATCGCCGCAGAATGTTGCGCTTTACGCCAAAGTCGATCGCCACAACCACAAACGGTTTCTCTGGCGGCGATTCCGGCACCGGGCCAAATTCCCAGGCGGGATTGGTCGGTTCTGTCCATTCGTAAACTTTGCTGGTGGTTACCTCTGGCACCAAGTTGAGGCCATCCATTGAAGGAGCGGCTTGGACGTGCTCAAACAGTTCTGCGGGGTCAAGAATGGTGGTGGAAATGGCTCCATTCATCGCACCGACGGAACGAATTTTGCGGGTGAGGGCGCGGGTGTCGAGGCCATAGATGCCGGGGATGCCGTGTTCCTTCAGATAGTCGGTGAGGGATTGCTTGGCGCGCCAGTTGCTGGGCTGGGTGGTGATGTTGCGGGCGATCGCGCCCTTGACATGGGGTTTGTGAGATTCTTCATCCTCTGGGTTAACGCCAACATTGCCCAGTTCTGGATAGGTGAAGGTGACAATTTGGCCGCAATAGCTGGGGTCAGTCAACACTTCTTGGTAGCCCGTCATGCCTGTGTTAAACACCACCTCCCCTATCGCAGTTCCAGCAGCACCAAAGGAAAACCCACGGTAAACAGTGCCATCTGCTAACACGAGCATGGCGGGTTGGGGGGTGGATGTGGTCATAAGGATTGAACCATCTAAAAAACCGAGGTGAATTATACCCTGACCATCTCGGAAAGGGGAGGGGAGGTTAACAAGCAATGACAAATGACGAGTGGCGCATCGCAGTCAGGCTTTGGGCGACATCCCAGCCAAAGCCTGACTGTCCCAGTCCCTCCCAATCCCTATTTAGGACGTGGGTACCGTGCCCCTACAGACCGCACACAGGATAGCCGTGTAGGGGTTAGGTGACTCAACAGCCCCTTGGCCTGCAAGTTGAACAACCCGTCAGGTTTGTAACCCTACAAGCTCATGACCCAATTCACCAAGGTACGGACGGGATAACCGGTTGCGCCGGGATTGTTGTAAGCATTTTCCTTCTCTGACCAAACGGGACCGGCAATATCCAGATGCGCCCAAGGGGTTTCTTTGACGAACTGTTTGAGGAACAGGGCAGCGGTGATCGACCCTCCGGCACGGGGACCTGTATTTTTCATGTCGGCGACCAAGGATTTCAGCCCCTCGAAGTATTTGTCCTCCATGGGCATTTGCCAGATTTTTTCCCCAGACAGGTCGGCGGCTTGTTTGATTTGCTGGGCGATCGCCTCATCCATCGTCCACAACCCAGCAATATCATCCCCCAGTGCAATCACACAGGCTCCGGTGAGCGTCGCCAAATCCAGCACCGCATCCACGCCCAACTTTTCGGCAAACACCAGCGCGTCCGCCAGCGTCAGGCGACCTTCGGCATCGGTATTGTTCACTTCAATGGTTTTGCCATTGGACGCGGTGAGAATATCGCCGGGGTGAATGGCGCGGCCACTGATCATGTTTTCCGTCACCGCACTGATGAAATGCACCTCCACATCAGCCGGTTGAATTTGGGCGATCGCCTTGGCAGCTCCCAGGGTGGCGGCGGCTCCGCCCATGTCCACCTTCATCATTTCAATCCCACTGCCCGCCACTTTGATATTCAGGCCACCGGAGTCGAAGGTGAGTCCTTTGCCGACGATCGCCACTTTGCGGCGGGGGGTTCCGGCGGGTTTGTAGGTGAGGTGGATGAATTTGGGTGGCAAGTCTGAGGCTTTCGCGACCCCCAGAAA
>CAZJZR010000521.1:0-3694 GCA_964550475.1 uncultured bacterium | reverse complement strand
GTTTTGCGCTCGACAATTTCCTTCACCACCAGCGTCACCACCGCTAGTCCAGCAAGGACAACGGCGGCACCGTAGGCGGCTTCGGTGTTGTATTGCTTGTAGGCATCTTCGACAAACAGCGGTAAGGTCTGGGTCTTGAGGGCGATGTTGCCGGAGACGACGGACACGGCTCCAAACTCGCCCATGGCTCTGGCGTTGGTAAGAATCAGGCCATAGAGCAAGCCCCAGCGGATATTCGGTAAGGTGACCCGCCAAAAAATCTGCCAATCGTTGGCTCCCAAGGTGCGCGCCGCTTCCTCCTGATCAACTCCGGCCTCTTCCAGAACGGGGATAACTTCGCGGGCGACGAAGGGCATGGTGACAAAGGCGGTGGCCAGCACCATACCGGGAGGGGCGAAGATCATTTGGATATCCCACTGTTGCAACCACGGCCCCAGCCAACCCTGGCGACCGTACAGCAGCATAATCATCAACCCCGCTACTACGGGGGAGACGGAAAAGGGAATGTCCAAAATGCTGATCAGCAGGGCACGACCGGGGAACTGGTGACGGGCGATCGCCCAGGCAGCACACAGGCCAAAGACCGTATTCAGCGGTACGGCGATCGCCGCCATCATCACCGTCAACAACACCGCATGAACACAGGCGGGATCGCTAAAGTTCGCCACAAACGGCTGTATCCCTTTACTAAAGGCTTGGATAAAGACATTGGTCGCGGGCAGTAACAGGGCAAGGACGAGATAGACGACCGCCACGCCAATCAGCACCCACTGCATCCAGGGAAAACCACCCTGACTTGGGCGAATCTGTAATTTACTGGTCATACCGCCGCCCCCATGCTTGTAACAAATTAATTGCCAACAACAACACCAACGAAATCAACAGCATCACCGTGCCAATTACCGTGGCTCCGGTGTAGTCGTACTGCTCCAAGTGCTGAATGATCAGCACTGGGGCGATCAAATCCTTAAACGGCACATTGGAAGCCACAATCACCGTCGAGCCATACTCCCCCACGGCACGGGAGAATCCCAAGGCCACCCCGGTGAGGATCGACGGCAGCAGCGGCGGCAAAATCACCCGCCAAAAGGTCTGCCATTGGGACGCGCCCAAACACCAAGCGGCTTCTTCTACATCCTTTTCCAGTTCCGTCAACACGGGTTGCACCGTCCGCACCACAAACGGCAGGGAAATGAACACCATCGCCACACCAACCCCTAACCGGGTAAAGGAAATCTGCAACCCCTCTGGGCCAAACAGCGATCCCAAGGGGGTGTTAGCGGCGAATAACGATCCAATCCAACCGTTGTCGCTGTAGACGGTTGCCAAGGTTAACCCCGCCACCGAGGTGGGTAGGGCAAAGGGCAAGTCCACGGCTGCATCCAGAAACCGCTTCAGGGGAAAGTCGTAACGCACCAACACCCAAGCCAACAGGGTGCCAAATACGCCATTGATCAACGCCGCAACCAAGGACGTAACGAAAGTGACATCATAGGCGGCTAATGCCACCTCATCGGTTGCCACGCGCCAAAATTCCTCCCAACCCAAGGTGGTGGCTTTCAGCAGCATCGCCACGACCGGAATGAATAACATCAGCGACAGGTAGGCAATGGTGATCCGCCATGGCCAAGAGATGTGGGGGATCCGCCAGCGCGATCGCGGCCTTGGCGGTGTCAATACACTGGATGAAGTCATAGGATGCAAGTACAGGGTGAGGTTGTGCGGTTAAATGTAACTGCCCCTCATCCCCCACCCCCTTCTCCCAGGTAGGGAGAAGGGGAGTTTCAAAGTCCCTCTCCCGTTCCCTGAGCTTGTCGAAGGGAACGGGAGAGGGATTTAGGGTGAGGGCGAGAATAAGCGGGACAGTTACGGTTAAATTTCGTAATACCAGAGCGGTTCCGTGTCCTGAATCAAAATTTGGTGGGACGGTAACCGCTGGATCAGGTTTTGTTGTTCAAATTCCTTCAGTAAGCGGGTCACGGTGACGCGAGTGGTGCCAATGGTTTCGGCAATTTCTTGATGGGTGAGATGAAATTCAATTAACTGTCCCTGTTCCACCGCTTGACCGAACTTATGCGATAACCAGACCAACAGTTCCCACAGGGCGACCTCCACCGGACGGCGATGGAGAATCTGCAACAGCGATTGGCATTGGTGCAGTTGTTGAACCAGGGTGGACGTAATTTGGGGTAACACATCCGTCGATAGCAGCGTCACTTCGACGGCGGTTAAGCAAATTGCCTCCAGGGGATCGGCGGGGGACAACTGCCGACTCACCACGTCCCCCGTTCCCCACAATCCCAACGTGACCACATTGCCATTGCCTAACCAAGTCACCGTGCGGACTACGCCGGATTCCACACGCCAGAGGTAATCCGATTTCAGGGGTAAGCGATCATTGGCTTTGTAGGCATGAACCTCAAAGTAGTCGGGGCGAATTTGCAGGGAACGGGTCACAGTCATTGATCAGCCTTCGATGGATGAGCCTGGAATGGATTAGCCTTTCAGCGATTTCTGAATTTGATCGAACAGGGCGTTATCGGCAAAAAACTTCTTCTGCACATCTGCCCAACCGCCATAGTCCTGAATGGTTTTCAGGGTTTTGATGGCGGGGAACTGGCTGACAAATTCTGGTTTTTGGGCAATGGTGGCATCCACCGGACGGAAACCCACCGCTGCAAATTCCTGCTGGGCTTCTGGGGTAAACAGGTATTGGGCAAAGGCTTCGACGACTTCACGGTTGCCGTGTTTGTCCACATTTTTGTCCACGATCGCAATCGGATTGTCGATGGACAGGTTGATCTCCGGCACCAAATACTCAGCTTTTTTGCCTTTCTGCGCCGCCAAGATCAGTTCGTTTTCGTAATTAATCAGCGCGTCCCCCTGTCCCTTGAGGAAGACATCGGTCGCTTCCCGCGCATCCTTGGGCAGAATCGGCACATTTTTATACACGCTGGTGACAAAGGTTTGGGCTTTGCTGTCGTCGCCACCCTCGGCGATCGCGGCATTCCACAAGGCCATGAAGTTCCACCGCGCCACCCCAGAGGTCTTGGGATCAGCGGTGATCACCTTCACTCCGTCTTTGCCTAAATCGCTCCAGGTCTTGATCCCTTTGGGATTGCCCTCACGGGTAACGATCACCGGCACCGATTTGGACACGATGCTGTCGTTGGGCAATTCCTTCTCCCAACCCGGTTGAATTAACCCGGCACTCTCAATCTTTTGGGTATCCAAAGCCAGAGCCAGGTGGACAATATCGGCTTCTAACCCGTCAATCACCGCGCGGGTTTGGGAACCGGAACCACCGTAGCTGCGGTTAAAGGTGACGGCTTGACCGTGTTGCTGCTGCCATTGTTGGGTGAACTTGGGAATGATGCGATCGTGGGCTTCCTTGGTGACGGCAAAGGACACCAGGGTGATTTCTACGGGCGGTTTTTGGGCAGCGGTAGGACTGCTGCCGCTCGATTCGGGGGCGGGGGTGGGGGCACAGCCAACCAAATTGAGGCTGAGGATCAGCCCGGTGCAGAATAATCCCACTAATCCCTGGGGTTTAGTCAGGTATCGACTCCGGTGGACTGGGATGAGACGGTTGGCGATCGCCCCTCCCACGTCTGACAAACCTAACCCAAACCATCGCCAAATCTGACTCATGAAACTCTCCCAATGCTGCGAATAGACGATCCAAACCTGACAT
>CAZJZR010000520.1:0-3695 GCA_964550475.1 uncultured bacterium | reverse complement strand
TTCTTCTAACTCTTTCTCATGATACTCACCCAACTTGGTTAAGGTAGCATCCAGATTACCCGTTTCCTCTCCAGTGCGAATCATCTGAATCGCGACGTTGGGGAATTGCCGTTGCACACTTTCACTTAAAGGTTTGCCCCGCCGGACATGAGCGATCGCCAGAGTGAGGTTTTTTTGTAACTCGCGATCGGGAATATGCTGACGTACCAAATCCAAACTGGTTAAAAGCGATACCCCACAACTCAAGGGTAGAGCCAATTGGGTGAAATACAACAGCGATCGCACCTCTACTATCCGCCCCAAAATCGGCACCCCTAACAACCGCCCATACCACGGTTGGGGAGGTGGAGTTAAGACAAGTTGATAGCTGATCAACACAAGGGTGAGGCTGGCTAATCCGGTGCTGAACCAAAACTGCCACTCAAGGACAAAACTGGGTTTTCCAACCATTAAAAATGTGATCAACGCCAACACGCCCATCAGTGATGAAATCGCGGCTATCCCGACTGACCGAAATAGTCGCTGCAATCGGTGGATTTGTTCTGCTGCTGCCGCTAACTGTTCGCAGATATCCGCCAGCGCACCACTTTGTTCACCCATCCGAATTAAACTTACAGTCCATGGGTCGAATAAACCGGGAACTTTAGTCAACGCGCTGCCGAGATCGCTTCCTTGGGCTACTCGCCGTCCCACCTGCTGTAACCCTTGCCGCACATTTGTTTGCAGCCCTTGGTTGACCATTTCCAAACTTCGTTCCACGGAAATTCCAGCCCGTAACAAGGCGGCCAATTGGCGGAACAGTGCAGCTTCAGTTAATGGGGGCATAGCAGCGGTCTAGTCAATGGGTGACGATACAGTCTCTACAGTCAGCGGCATGGGTACTTTACTTGGTGGTGCTGAATAGCAGGATGAATTGGAACTTCGTTCCAATTCATCCAACTACTAATTCATATCCTGATTCAGCAACGCCCTTTAATTGATTTGCAGATCCCATAGAGAGAGCATATCTTTACCTACCTTACCCTACCGCCAAAACCAGAGTGGACTACTGTTGTAGAAATGGAAACGTCCATAACCCAGAAATTGCCCATGGGATTTTTCTCCTTGGGGGAAGGCTGTCACGCCAAACAGGTACACCCCAGCGATATGGGGATTCCGCTGCGGACGGAGGCTGATGGTGATGGTTTTCCCTGGAGGAATGGGGGGATCAAAGGTGATCGCAATGGTCTGGGTGGCGCGATCGCGGGTCACTGTGCCCAATGGTAAGCGAGTGGCAGCGGCGCGATCGGTTTCCCCTTCAAACGCTTCTGTTTCCTGTAGATTAAATTCAACCGTATCTAACCCGGGCTGTTGGCTAATGTCCACCCGTGCCAGCGGTTCGCCAGCATTATCTGGCAGGTTGAGCCGGAAATAATAATACGCTCCCCATGTCCACGTCCCTTTTGCAGTGCTGGCTACCCCCAGTAGGCGTGGGGGAGAGTTAAAGTAAACGGTGCCATCTCTTACCTGTACCGCCTGTCCCACTGAAGCCAGTCCTAACCCTATACTCAGGAGAATTGCAGGTAGGATGATTGGACGGAATGATCTTAGTTGGCGAAGATTCATAACAGTTCCATCGGTAAACAACTCAGAGAATTACCGGATTGTGGTGCAACTTGAGATGCAACGATACAACTAAATAAATGTCAAAATCCCAATGTCAAAATCCCAATGTCAAAATACAGATGTCAGGTAACCATTCACATCCCCCTATGGAAAAGTGTTGCGGGCTACGACCGCTTGTTGCCCTCCTGACGGGGAGTGAACGGTTACAGGTGTTGCTGAATAGCAGAATGAACAGCATCTCGGAGCCTGTTGCCACAGCCTCTGAAACGGTGGATGCTTCACGCACTTCACCCATATAGCCCTTTTCAGATTGACGAGGGACAGGTCATCGGCTTAACCCGATTGTTCCTAGGTTTGTGGCGTTCCTCGTGATGATGAAAATCGCTATACAAGCTCAAATTGTCAGCCACTCTGCCAAACCGGGCTGCCGTCGGATATCCCTGGTTGCCCTTAGAACCGCATTTTCCCTAATCAGGTCGGGCAAGTGGCAAGCACCTTCGATGCCGTCCTCGCTTGAGCAATTGCACCCCTGTCTTCAGAGTACTTCAGCGCAACATCAATAGTTATATCGAGAATAGTTGTATCGAGGTAACCATTCACTCCCTGTCAGGGGAGGAACAAGCAGATGTAGCCCGCAACACTTTTCTTATAGGGGAATGTGAACGATTACGTATCGACAGCTATACTGTGTCAGCCAACAGATTTTAGTTTGTCATTCTAGTTTGTAGTTCCAACTTCAGTTGGCTGGCTGAAGCCAGGACTACGAACAAATCACTGACACGGTATATATCTAATATTTTATCCTGCTGCAAATCTTGCATCTAAACGGGTTGGCTGATTGACACTAAAGTTAAAGCAGACCTGACGTTAACGCAGGTCTAGTCTATCTAGCAGTCTGGACAGATGTTGAGGATGGTCAAGCCGATAAGGGAGGAGCGTAAAAATAAAGTACCCATAGCTTAAACATGATGCGTTACGGCTGAAGCCTTTAGCGTAGCCATGCCAGAGGCTATACGCATCCTACGCTGGGTATTTTATTTATTTGCAGATCCCTAAACGCTAGGGCGTTGCTGAATCAGGAAATGAATTAGCAGTTGGATGAATTGGAACGACGTTCCAATTCATCCTGCTATGCAGCACCGCCGATTAATACAAAGGCACTGAGGAGTCCACCTCTTGGCTCCAGGCATTGATTCCACCCTTAACATTGGTGCCATCAACTCCGGCTTGCTTGAGGATGCCCAACGCTTTCGCCGATCGCCCGCCCATCTTGCAATGCACCACCAACTGGTGACCATTCAGCAAGCTCTTCACTTTCTCGACCCCATTGCCATCTTCAATCTCCGGGAGGGGCACCAGCACGGCACCGGGGATGCGGGCAATTTCGTACTCATTGGGGTTCCGCACATCCACCAGCAACACTTGATCGCCCTTGGCATCCAGCAGTTGCTTCAGTTCCGTCACGGTAATTTCGGGGATTTCCATTTGTTGTTTCGCCTCCGCTGCCTTGGCTTGGGGAATACCACAGAACTCTTCGTAATCAATCAGCTTTTCGATCACCGGGCGCACGGGATTGGGTCGCAGCTTCAGTTCCCGGAACTTCATGTTCAGGGCATCGTACAGCAACAACCGTCCGCTCAGTGTCGTGCCCTGCCCCAGAATGATCTTGATCGTCTCGGTCGCCTGAATTGTGCCAATCACACCGGGTAACACACCCAGCACGCCGCCTTCAGCGCAGGAGGGCACCATGCCTGGTGGGGGCGGTTCGGGGTAGAGGTCGCGGTAGTTGGGTCCATCCTGGTAGTTAAACACCGTCGCCTGCCCTTCAAACCGGAAGATGGAGCCGTAAACATTCGGCTTGTTCAGCAGCACACAGGCATCGTTCACCAAATAGCGGGTGGGGAAGTTATCGGTGCCATCAACAATCACGTCATAATCCCGCAACAAGTCTAGGGCGTTTTCCGAGGAAATCCGGGTTTCGTACAAGTCCACCTGGCAATGGGGGTTAATTTCCAGAATTCGGTTCTTCCCCGACTCAATTTTGGGCTTACCCACCCAAGAGGTGCCGTGGATCACCTGCCGTTGCAGGT
>CAZJZR010000519.1:0-3699 GCA_964550475.1 uncultured bacterium | reverse complement strand
TAGGCGGACTTTGTTTGTATAGCCGCGAATTCTATTCGCCCGGATGTTCCCCCAATTGTTGGATACGCCCCTCGCAGGACTATGTAAATTATGTCGGCTGAGACGCGCTTGGCAATCAGGAAAAAATATTTAAACCCACGGAAAACCAACAAATCCCGGTGGGAAAACCGGAGTATACTTTAGGGGATGGGTTCAAAACTAGGAGCCTCCAGAGAGTCATCCTAGCCCTGATCAATTATTGGTCACGTATTGTATTCACGTATTGTATTTAATTAGTCACGTATTGGTCGCGTGATTGGCTCCGTGGTCAGCATGGGTGATTGGGCAACAGCTTAGGGCGGCTCCCCGATCGCGCCCCCTAATCTTGCACATTTCAGGTATGGGTATGGAACTGTCTTCAAAAAGCGAGTACGCCTTACTGGCGATGATTGAACTGGCGATCGCCTATCCCAACGGTGAACCGTTACAAATCCGCCAAATCGCCGCCCAGCAAGACATCCCCGATCGCTACCTGGAACAACTCTTGGCCAGTTTGCGCCGTTGTGGGCTGGTTCGCAGTCAGCGGGGAGCCAGAGGCGGCTACCTATTGGCGCGGGAACCCTGGAAAATCAACTTACTCGAAGTCGTCAACTGCATCGAAGGCTTAGACGCGCAACCCAGCGACGAAGCCACCAACGCCAAAACCATCGAAAGTGCCACCGTCCACGACATCTGGCAAGAAGCCGGACAAGCCGCCTTTGCTGTGCTGCAAGGCTACACCCTACAAGACCTCGCTGAAAAATGCAAAGCCAAACGGCAGTTGGACATTATGTATTACATCTAGGGGTGGGTGAGTTGTGAATGGTGGATGGTGGATGGTGAGCAGAGAGTGAGATAGTGCACGTGTTAGCTGGAGCAAATTACGGCATCATTGATTAGACTTATTGGAGGATATCGATCAAACCATTGAAACTCTTGCAAATAAAGGCTTTCAATGATTTGATCGTAAAATTTTTAAGCATTTTCAAGGCCAAGGGGGCAAGGATCTTTGATCTGATAACCCAACAACTTTATTCCCCATCACCCATCTACACCATCCACCATTCACCATCCACCATTTACGCTTCTCCATGAAAATCGCCAAAAACATCACCGAACTGATTGGTCGGACTCCGTTGGTGGAGTTGAGTCGGATTACCCAATCCGAGGGATGTGTGGCGCGGGTAGTGGTGAAGTTGGAGGGGATGAATCCCTCAGCCTCAGTAAAGGATCGGATTGGGGCGAGTATGGTGCAAATGGCGGAGGATGCGGGGCTGATTACACCGGGAAAGACGGTGTTGGTGGAACCGACCTCTGGCAATACTGGGATTGCCTTGGCGATGGTGGCAGCGGCGAAAGGGTATCGGCTGATTTTGACCATGCCGGACACCATGAGTTCAGAACGGCGGGCGATGTTACGTGCCTATGGGGCGGAACTGGAGTTAACCCCTGGAATTGAGGGGATGAGTGGTTGTATCCAGCGGGCGCAACAATTGGTGGATCAGTTGCCCGATGCCTATATGCTGCAACAGTTCCGCAATCCCGCCAATCCGAAAATCCATTACCGCACCACGGCAGAAGAAATTTGGCAAGACACCGAAGGCATGGTCGATTTTTTGGTGGCGGGAGTCGGGACGGGGGGCACTCTCACCGGGGTGACGGAGGCTTTGAAGCCACGCCGACCGGAGTTTAAGGCGATCGCCGTTGAACCGGCCAACAGCCCCGTCCTCTCTGGTGGTAAACCCGGCCCGCACAAAATCCAGGGGATTGGCGCAGGCTTTGTGCCAGAAGTATTGCGCCGAGAGTTAATTGACGAAATTATTACAGTTAGCGATGAGGACGCGATCGCCTACAGTCGCCGCCTAGCGCGAGAAGAAGGCTTACTCTCCGGCATCTCCAGCGGTGCCGCCTTGTACGCCGCCCTCCAAGTCGCCAAACGTCCCGAAAACACTGGCCGCCTAATCGTCATGATCCAACCCAGCTTCGGCGAACGGTATCTGAGTACGCCGTTGTTTCAGGATTTGGATGAGGAGTGAGTGGTGAGTGGTAAGTGGATAGTGGATAGTGGATGGTGGATGGATGGGGTGATATCCGGAGGAGGGAGGGCGAAGAGCGTTCCTCCTTACAGGTTCACATTAATTCAACCCCAACAACTCGCCACTCAATACTTATCCCAATACTTATCCCACTCACCACTTATCACTCTTCACTCACCATCCACCATCCACTATCCACCATCCACTTCCTACCCCTCCCCCGGCAACGTCCGACTCACCCGCGCTGGACAGACGACGCGATCGCCGTGGCGGTAGCCGACGAAGCGGACGTACACCCGTTCACCGGGGACTAAATCCGGCGAATCTCCCTGATGTAATGCGGGATTATACGGTACAGCCTCCCAGGCTTTACCAATGGGTTGATACTGCCACTGTTGCAGCAATTGGGTTAGGGGTTGGAAGAGCGGAAGTAACGTTTTAGCGGCTAGTTTGGGTTTCGCTTCCACCATCTGAATGGCGGTGGGATAGTGGGTGAACAGGGGTTGCAAGTGCTGAAAAACCGCATCTTGCCAGGGGGATTCTGCACTTTGGCTCGGTGCATCGCCCCGTTGGTTTTGCAGTAACAACTTCAACCGTTGATACTCGGCTTGGAGGGTAGCCAATTGGGCTTCATGTTGCGAAGCCTCCGCCAACGACGTACACAACTTCCGCACTTGGGCACTTTGTTGCTGCAACTCAGACTGTAACCGCTGACATTCTTGTTTTAGTGCAGTCACTTCGGCAGAATCATTCTCAGCAAGTTCAAGGCTAACCGGGAAGAGGTCAGGAGCCAATCCCGGCGAGGCTGGGTTTTCGGTTGGGGGCGTGGC
Organism: uncultured bacterium; assembly: GCA_964550475.1. Lineage (GTDB taxonomy): Bacteria > Cyanobacteriota > Cyanobacteriia > CAIUCS01 > CAIUCS01 > CAIUCS01. Next base: position 815 of record CAZJZR010000519.1, on the reverse strand, counting down.
TGCTTGGGGTTCCGTCGGTTGGGCTGCTGGTTGGGCTACTGGTTCGACTGGGGTGGGTGACGGTTGAGGTTGGTTGCGATAATCACTAATTTGCTGCACCATCTGAGCCATTTCAGCATTTTGTAATTGCAACTGGGTATGCAGTTGCTCTAGTTCCGTATTTTTTTGCTCTAGCTCAGTTCGCAACTGTTCACAGATGGTTTGCAGATGCGCCACTTTCGACTCATCCGGTACAGTCACGGTAATAGTTTGGGGCGGACGTGCTTGGAGCTGTTGCACCAGTTGGATTTGCTGTTGCAATGCCGTTTGCAATCGCTGACATTCGCTATCGAGGGACTTGGCCTGATTTTGGGATTGGGTGAGTTTGTTTTGGGTCAGCCGCAGTTGTTCGGCTAGGTTGCCGGTCGGTTTCTGTTCTGCCCGTAACCGTTGTAGTTCGGTTTGCAGAGTCGTGATTTCGGCTGCATATTGATTTTTCAGATCCGTGATTTGCTGTTCCCACTGGCTTTGCAATGCCTGAGAGTGTTGGGTGATGCTGGCAATTTGCGTCTCATGTTGGCGCATCAATTGGCGGATCTCGGCTTCGTAATTGGTGCGCGATCGCGTCAGTTGTTTCTGCAACTGGCGATAGGCGACGTGCCACCGTCCCGTTTCCTGGGTGGTTACCGCCTGACGATCGTCCAGGGGCTGATCATCCTGGGCTAACAAATGGTTGGCTAGGGCGATCGCCGCGATCGTGGTGCCTCCAGTTAACACACAGCCAAACCAAAACAAATTCAGACTTTCTACCATCGCCCTACCCTCGCATCGGTTGA
>CAZJZR010000518.1:0-3713 GCA_964550475.1 uncultured bacterium | reverse complement strand
TACACCCTAGACACCAACACCGCCCCTGCCGACCCGGAATTTGCCGCCCCTCCAGTCGCTAGGGGCAGCGATCGCGCCCGTCTAGGCGTAACAGTCAACAATACCGACTTAGTGATTCAGCAAGTGCAGGCCAACACCCCCGCCAGCCAGGTGGGCTTACGGGTGGGCGATCGACTGGTGGCAATCAACGGCCAACCGCTGAATACCTTGCAAGATTTGTTAGGATTTCTCGACCAACAGCCCGCCAGTGCCATCATCACCATTGCGCGACAGAATCGGTTGGCCAATTATCAGGTGAATTTTTAGGTGAATTTTGAACGGATATTGACAATATTATCGTTGCCTGCAAAATCGTGAGGAACACTAGAAATCGCGACACAGAAGTTTTTTTGTAACTGCCCAGGTTATCCTTGCCCTCACCCTAAATCCCTCTCCCAAGTAGGGAGAGGGACTTTGAAGGCTCCCCTTCTCCCTACTTGGGAGAAGGGGTTGGGGGATGAGGGATAGAATCAGCGGTTAAGTACCTGGGCAGTTACGTTTTTTTTACAGTCTCGACAGCGAACAACTCTTGGAAGGTTGTGAAGCACTCTGGGCTAAACTATCTAACGTTGTAGAAACGGTGGGTTATTTGTAGACAGATCTCCCGAATCAGCTATTGAGGCATAAAATCAAAGCATAACTATTCATGGGGAGATATGCTGAAAACACTCTGGGCTACGATCCGACAAGGCAAGATTGAGCTTCTGGAGTCAACTGAACTTCCTGAAGGAATGAGAGTGATAGTCACACTACTTCCTGATGATGAAGCTGATTTTTGGCTACAAGCCAGTCGCAGATCGCTAGATGCTGTGTGGGATAACACTGAGGATGATGTGTATGCCCAGCTACTCCAAACATGATGTTGTCCTAGTTCGCTATCCATTCTCAGACTTATCGAGTTCCAAAGTCAGACCTGCGGTTGTGGTAAATTCGGCTCATCCTTCTCAAGACATTCTGATTACACCCTTGACCAGCAAAATGGGATCTTTGCTCGATGGCGAGTTCGCACTTGCTGAATGGTCAGCGGCAGGGCTAAACATGGCTACATAGGAAACCTGCCCTCATAGCGATGTATCTCTATCCTCCTCTAGTGCAACGCCCAAATTCCGTTTAGGATCAAGCAGAGCATTTACGTAGGATGAACTATGCAGCAGGCTGTGGACACACTGAACCAAGACCAGACCAGTGAATTGAAATATGGCGAACGGCTGATTGCCGAAGGTCATTTGATTACCTTCCCCAATCCCCGCATCGGTCGCCGCTACGAAATTCAGGTGACGTTGCCAGAATTTACCTGCAAGTGTCCCTTTTCCGGCTATCCCGACTTCGCCACCATTTACATTACCTATGTACCGAATGAACGGGTGGTGGAGTTAAAGGCGTTGAAGTTATATATCAACAGTTACCGCGATCGCTACATTTCCCACGAAGAGTCGGTCAACCAAATTTTGGATGATTTCGTCGCGGCCTGTGATCCGCTAGAGGTACGGCTAAAAGGCGACTTCACCCCCAGAGGCAATGTGCATACGGTGGTGGAAGTCACCCATCAACGGCAAGCCTAAGCCATCGTGATAGATTTCTGGGTGCTGCTGAATAGCAGGATGAATTGCAACGAAGTTGCAATTCATCCAACTCTTAACTCATCCCTAAATTCAGCAACGCCGATTTCTGTACGGGCGGGTTTAGCCGAAAGATCCGCGTGAAGCTTGTTGATTGAGCAACAAAACCCGCCCCTCCACAGGTGTACCCAGCTAAACTTCTGGGGTACAGAACTCAATCGTGGTCTTCACATCCACCTCTCGATCGCCACCCATCAGGATGACGCGATCGATGACGTGGATGATGCCGTTGTCGGCTTCGATGTCGGCAGCGATCACCGTGGCGTTTTTGACTTCAAAGCCGTCCGAGCAGTCAATCCGGATGGGCGATCCTTCCAGGGAGGTGAGCGATCGCACATTGGCCAAGTCTGCCTTGCTGTACTTGCCAGCCACCACATGGTAGGTGAGGATGCGACCCAACTGGGGCGGTGACTTCACCAACGAGTCCACGGTGCCGGGGGGTAATTTGGCAAAGGCATCATCGTTGGGAGCGAAGACGGTGAAGGGGCCAGGACTTTTGAGCGCGTCCACTAATCCGGCAATTTGCACGGCGGCCACCAATGTTTGGAATGCCCCTGCACCCACTGCGATGTCAACAATATCTGCCATGAATCCACCTCAGATTGACCTAATTCCAGCAATTTGCAGCACAGTTAAATACACCTGTAAACCCCAAATGCTCACCTGGCATCGGGTTTAGTCGGGTGGGTATCACTCACCCAACTGCCAGCGGCGATCACTGCACTGCACCAACAATCCTGCATCTGGTTTATTATCCCTTACCGAGGCAGGTTGCCAGTCGGTCTGCGACTCGACTTCCGCTAAATCACAATTGGATTCTTTAATCCCAATCATCAATATCGTTAATTGGGGATCAATTGGGGATCGTGGAGTGGCGATCGTAAATTGGCGATCGCCATTCGCGCCCCCTCATCCTAGATGCACCGTAACTACTCAAGTCGATCAACACTGGATTGTTTGATCCACAAGGGTTGGGGGATCTAACCCCTACACGGACATTCTGTACCCGGTTTGTTGGTAGGGGCGCGGTTCCCACGTCCTTAAGCGGCACCTGGGCAGTTACGATCAACCAATCATCCCCCTCATCCGTGCCGTTTTTTGCCCATGAAGCCTTACCAAACCATCGCGATCGCCGACTGTGGAGAGCCGCTGCTACCCATCCCCGCCGATCGCTTTGCCCTAGAAATTCCCCATCCCTATGAAAAATTAGGGGCACCCTATGGCGACAAATCGCCGTTTTACTTGCGGGCTGGAGTCCTCGCCGCCCTAATCACAGCGCAGGAGATTCTGCAACAAACCCAACCCAACTGGCGATTGCAGATTTTTGATGCCTATCGTCCCATTGCCGTACAGCAATTTATGGTGGACTATGCCCTGCACGAACAAGTGCAGCAGGCTGGATTGGACATGGCCACCCTAACCCCAGAGCAACGCCAACAATTTTTAACCCAGGTGTATGAATTTTGGGCTGTTCCTAACCCCGATCCCGCCACCCCACCCCCCCACAGCACCGGGGCAGCGGTGGATTTAACGCTGGTGGATGCCGATGGCACCGCGATCGCCATGGGATCACCGATTGACGAAATCTCACCCCGCTCATTTCCCGACTACTTTGGCAACAGCAAGCACCCGATTGAGCAACAGTATCATCAACATCGCCAATTGCTCGCCACCGCCATGCAGCAGGCAGGCTTTCAACGCCATCCCAATGAATGGTGGCATTTTTCCTTGGGTGATCAACTATGGGTGTGGTTGACCCAACGCACCCAGCCAGAGTTGCAGCCAGTCGCACGGTACGGTCGGGTCATTTAAGCTAAAAAAAATTAAGCTAAAGAACTGAAGTATCGGCAAGCAGCGATCGCAGTGCTGACCCTGGATTTAGTGTTCAATTGAAGGTATGCCCTCACTCCCGTCACCTCTGTAACAAGTCATCTCTCTAACAATTAAATGCACCCAAGCTAACTGTTCCCACTTACCTTCCCCCCAAAACCATCCACCATCCGTTCACCCTTCACCCTTCCCCCTTTACCCTTCACCCTTTCTCCTTTACCCTTC
>CAZJZR010000517.1:0-3727 GCA_964550475.1 uncultured bacterium | reverse complement strand
GGTTGGTGGTGTACGAACCGGGTGGTAAGGATACCCTGTCGCGGATTACCCGTGGCGAGGTGAGCTTGGATGAGGTGCGCGGCATTGTTGACCCCAATTATGTCTATGTGCCGAAACAACCAGAGGTGTCGAAACAGCCGGAACCCGCTCCCAGTGCTACCCCTAATCCTAGCCCGTCAGCTAGTCCGTCTCCCACGCCCGCCCCAGTGGCAGCCCCTAGCGTTACCCCGGTGAAGGCGGTTCCGGTTCCAGCTAAGCCCGTCCCTAAACCCACGGTGACTCCCAAAGCGGAACCTAAACCCATAGCTAAACCTGTGGTGAAGGCGACTCCGGCAGCCAGTCCTAGCCCCACGCCGATCCCCACCCCTGCGGTCACGCCTGCCCCCGTAGCCGAACCGCCAGCCAAGCCTGTGGTCAAACCCGTGCGGCAACCCGTCACCAAAGCGGAGCCAACGGCAACAGAGAAAACGACACCCGTAGCCACTCCCAAACCGAGTCCCATGGCTACGCCAGCAGCTCCTGTGGCGAAACCTAGCCCTGTGCCCACATCAACTGCGACTCCGGTTAAATTGCCTGTCGCTAAACCCAGCCCCACCCCAGCGGCAACGCCCACGCTGGCTCCGAAACCCGCACCGAAGGTCAGTCCGACTCCGGTTGTGCCCAGTGGTGATGCCAGTGGCGCATCGAAGGCGATCGCCCCCGTCACAAAACCAGCCCCCAGTCCAGCCGTTACACCAGCTCCTGTCGCTAAGGATGTCGCCAAGGATAAGGATAGTGGCAGCGCGACTACCAGCCCAACCGTGGCACCAACCGACAAATCACCCGACGATCAACCAACCCCAGCCACTCCCGCCCCCGCAACCCCCGGTCAGTCGAATCCGTTCCAAGACTTTGATCCGAATAAATTGCTAGATCGATTCCGGCGATTTATTCCCAATTCTTAGGTCAATTTTAGGTTAGGTGAATTTTAGGTGGATTGCCAGTTCACACGGCACCCCCAGCGATTTATCGCTAGGGATTAGCAGCTCTGGATTAGATCAGCGTGAATGATCTGGGCTAAGCGGGAGGGGACGTGCGATCGCTAGCTTGGATAGCGTTGATCAGCGATCGCACCGTCTTCACCCCAGTGGACGGGTCAAAGCCGAGGGGGAACTTGCCCCGTGCCATCATCCGCAACCCCAATGGCCCCAGACTAGCCAGCCCTTGCAGATCTCGCAGTGAATTGGTCACCACTTGCAGGCCAAACTTGCGCTCATCCACCCAACCGCCTTGCTTCACCAACTCCACCAACACCTTGCGGTGGCGGATGGCGCGGCTGGCTTGGTCATCCTTCCGCTGCAAAATTTCCCGCTTAATCTGACCAATCTGATCCATCGGAGCCACCTCCATCGGACAGACGGTATTGCAATAATAGCAACGGGTACAACCCCAAACGCCCTGGGTGCCTTGGTTATAGCTCTCTAGTCGCGTTTCCGTTTGAGCATCGCGATTATCCGCTACCAGGCGATACGCCTTCGCCAAGGCATGGGGGCCAACAAACTCCGGATTCACCTGACGGGCATTGCATTCGGAATAACACGCCCCACAAAGGATGCAATTGCCCATGGCATCTAACTTGGCGCGTTCCTCTGGAGTCTGCAAAAACTCCCGCTCCGGCACCTGCCGCCCTGCCGTACTCACATAGGGGTCGATCGCCCGCAAATTGCTCCAGAAATCGCGCATATCCACCACCAAATCCTTAATCACGGGCATATTGCCCATGGGGGCGATGGTAATTTCTGGGATGGCGGAGAGGGAGGCAGTGGGCGAATTACTACTGGCGGCAATTTGGCTTAACCGCGCCACCTCACTGCCAACATTTTCCTTGCAGGCCAACGCCGAGCGACCATTAATTCGCATACTGCAACTGCCACAAATGGTATTGCGGCAGTTTTTGCGAAAGGCCAAACTGCCATCCTGCTGCCACTTAATCTGGTTCAGGCAATCGAGGATGGTTTTGCCCGGTTCCACATCCAATTCATAGGTGGCGATGGTGGGGGAGGCGTTGCCCGTTTGGCGAAAAATCTTAAACCGCACCTGCATAGGCTAAAAACCGCGTAGTGAGTTGAACTTGGGGGATGGCCGCTACAGCATGGTTGCATTCCCCTGCCCTCTCCCACTCTACGATCCGAATGCCCCCAACTAGATAAATGTAAGGTTTTCCTTGAAATTTAGAAGTTGATGATTCTGTAACCATTCACATCCCCCCAGAGGAAAAGCGTTGCGGGCCACGCCCGCTTCTCCCCTGACGGAGAATGAACGGTTACGATGACTCCAGCCCAGCCCCAGACTCAGTTTGCAACGCCAGGATAGGGTGCGGTCAGTTGGATAATTTCTGCCAAAGATATTAGACCTCTTGCACATTGTATGAAAGTCAATTGTTGGGTTGCCAAGATCTTCGCCCTCACCCTTTTCTTGTATGCCCGAAGGGCTTTAAGCCCTCTCCCAAATCTGGGAGAGGGACTTTGAATCCGGCTCCCCTTCTCCCAATTTGGGAGAAGGGGTATAGCCCAAGGGGCATACTCTTCGAGAAGCAAGCTACAAGAAAGGGGGATGTAGCTTGCTTCCCGTAGGGTGGGCGAGGATTGGCGGCGTAGAACTTAATTTGCAAGAGGTCTATTGGATTTTGGCTGTAATCGGCCAAGCAAGCGTGAACGAATGGCGAAACATCAGTAGTACTGCCGTCCAACAGTACTGCCGTCCAACCGTTGTCGGAGCCAAATCAGTCCAGCCCCTCTTGTCTGTGCTGATCAGAGGAGCCTGGCTGGAGCATTGACGATAGGAGATCCGGTCACACCCGTTAACAATCCAACGTCGTCTCCAACTCCCACGGCGTAATCCGGCTGTTATAGTCGCGCCATTCCTGATGCTTTAACTTCAGATAGGACTGGACAAATTCTGCGCCCATGGCGGTGGATAGGACAGAGTTGGACTCCAGACAGCGCAAGGCATCCAGCAAATTACTCGGCAAGGCTTTCACCGTGCCCGGTGGCAGCGGATCGGTGTAGGTGTTGTTGTCGTAACGGGGGCCGGGGTCGCGCTTTTGGGTGATGCCATCCAACCCGGAGGCAATCAGGGCTGCGGGTAGGAGATACGGATTGGCGGCACCATCGGCGAGGCGCAGTTCAAACCGTCCGGGGTCGGGGATGCGGATGGTGTGGGTGCGGTTGTTGCCGCTGTAGCTGACGGTATTGGGTGACCAAGTGGCTCCGGAGGTGGTGGTGGCGGCACTGAGGCGTTTGTAGGAGTTGATCGTCGGGTTGGCGAAGGCACACAGGGCTTCGGCGGAATGCAACACGCCGCCAATGAATTGGTAGCCCAAACTGGATAAACCCAATGCCCCATTGGGATCGTGGAACAGGTTAGTCGTGCCGCTGCTGTCCCAGACGGAAATGTGGGTGTGGCAACCGTTACCCGTTAAATTGGCGAAGGGCTTGGGCATGAAGGTGGCGCGGTAGCCGTGTTTTTCAGCGATCGCCTTCACCATGTACTTAAAGAAAGCATGGCGATCGGCGGTGACCAGCGCATCGGCATACATCCAGTTCATCTCGAACTGGCCATTGGCATCTTCGTGATCGTTCTGGTACGCGCCCCAGCCCAAATTCAGCATTCCATCGCAAATTTCGGCAATCACATCAAATCGCCGCATCAGGGATTGTTGGTCGTAGCACGGTTTCGACTGGCGATC
>CAZJZR010000516.1:0-3728 GCA_964550475.1 uncultured bacterium | reverse complement strand
TCCCTCCCCGACCATCATCATCGCCCTCACCGCCGAAGCCTCTGTGGAAGACCGCGATCGCGCCTTAGCGATCGGCTGTGATGATTACCTCAGCAAACCGTTTCGGGTCGAGAAGTTATTTGAGAAATTGGCCATCCAGCTAGGACTGGAATACACCTATGCCAACGCCACACCCCCTACCGCAGCGGGAACAGCTCATGGCAAGCTGACGGTGGAATCCTTAGCCGTGATGCCCCGTGAATGGGTGGCCTCGCTGTACCATGCAGCAGTCACCTGCAACGATCGCCTCGTGTTCCCCCTGTTGCGACAAATTCCGGCTGAACACGCCCCCCTCGCCGATCGCCTAGAACACCTGGCCAGCAATTTTGAATTTGAACAAATTCTGAATGTCGCCAAGCCGTATCTATGAAGCATCTGTGAAGCATCTGTGAATTATCACCTATCCAGATCAGGCTGATTCTGAGCGGCTGGTTGTGGTTGAACCCACCTGTGCGATACTGATGTGGCGATGTAGCTTTTTTTTGCGTGAGTTGGTGGATCTACTGAGGTTGCCTACGGATGTGAAGTGATCGATCTGGTCGAGCGATCGCACAGGTAACCCGGACTGACGCAGAACTGACCTGAACAAGTGGTTAGAGCCGTTGATCGTTGTTGCCCGTAGGACACCCAAAATCCCAGGACATCCAAAATCGGCGTTGCTGATTTTCCCTGGGGGGAAGTGAACGGTTACGGTCAGGTCTTTACCTGTTGTTCAGCCGATGGGGCAGTCTCATGGTCAGCCCAGCGGGTGTTAACCTTTTCCTACGGATGGTTATCCTTAGATAGTACCCACTCCAAACAGCGGATCAACTGCGCGTTGAAGTTCCCCAAACCTAACGTTTCGCTTGCCCTGGTTCTGGCCATTCCCTTCATGGTGCAAATGGTCGGGATTGTTGGTTTGGTTGGCTATTTATCCTATCGGGCGGGGCAAGACTCAGTCACCAAACTGGCACAAACGTTGGTGGATGAGGTCAGCGATCGCGCCAACCTTTACCTCAACCATTACCTATCAATTCCCGTATTGGTGAATCAGATCAATGCCCGTGCAGTCCAGTTAGGCACGCTGAATCTGAACCAACCGGATCAGTTAACCCGTCACTTTTTGCTACAAGTCCAACAGTTTAAGGTGCCACGGGTGGGATTTAGTAATCCCCAGGGTGGAATTGTGGGGGTCAGGCAGGACAATTTTGGCTTGACCACAGCTCGCACCGATGGGTTTGTGCGGGGGACGCTGCGAGTTCACCAGATTGACTTCCAGGCTAGACGGCACAGTCAAGTTTTCCAACAAGCCAATTACGACAGCCGCACCCGTCCGTTTTATCAAGTCGCCGTCCAAGCGCAACAACCGACGTGGACTCGCATTTTTGAGTACATTCCTGCTTCACGGGGATTGGGGATTGCGGCGAGTCATCCCCTCTACGACACCCAAAAACGCTTACTGGGAGTATTCTCCACCGATCTGCCCCTGGCCAGCTTGAACGATTTTCTCAAAACGATGCGAATTGGCCACGGGGGGCAGTTGTTTATCATGGAGCGTTCCGGTTTATTGGTGGCAACGTCCACCGCTGAACCGACCTTAATCGCCAATGCCAAGGGACAAGCCGTGCAGCGAGTGGCGGCGATCGCCAGTTCCAATCCGTTAATTCGCCGCACAGCCGAGTATCTCAACCAACACCCGGATCAATTACCCCAAGCTAATAGCCCAACCACATTGCATTTGGACAATCAATTGGCGGTAGCGATCGTGCCAATTCGTCCCAGCTTCGGGTTGGACTGGCTGTTGGTGACGGTGGTCTCCGAGTCGGAATTTACTGCCCAAATTAAAGCCAACACCCGCTACACCATTGGCTTGTGTGCGGTGGCATTGGTGGTGGCTCTGGGCACCAGTCTGTGGACGTGCCGCCGGATTGTCCGGATGTTGGGGCGGCTGACCCGTGCCACCCAAACCGTTGCCAGTGGGGATCTCACGGAACCGATTCCCAGTAGTTGGATTGTCGAGTTGGAGCAACTCACCGACTCCTTCCGCCAAATGTTGACGGCATTGCAAGCCGCCGATCGCCTACGGCAACGCTACGCCGCCGAATTGGAACGGGAGGTGACCGCGAAAACCCTCGCCTTGCAGACCAGTGAATTTCTGCTCACCGAAGCCCAACGCCTGTCTCATGTAGGGCATTGGGAATTTGACTTGATCAGCCAAACGGTCATTTGGTCAGAGGAACTGTACCGGATTTATGAAACCGAACCCCAACTGGATAACCTCCGCCCTGACCAGACCATCCAACGTATCCATCCGGACGATCAGCCAGAATTTGAACAGACGGTGATGGCGGCAGTGAGTATCCGTCAGCCGTTTGATGCCGACTTTCGGATCATTACTCAGCGGGGTAATGTGCGGTATATCCATGCCAAAGGCGAACCCATCTGCGACTCAGACGGTAATGTTGTGAAACTGCGGGGGATTGTTGCCGATGTCAGCGATCGCAAACAGTTGGAACTGGCATTGCAACAGTCAGAAGCTCAATTGCATGACGTATTAGACAATGCCAACGCTGCCATCACCAGCATGTGCCGGTTAGCCGACGGATCGTGGGCAACCGAATATCGCTCCGCTGGGTACAAGACTGTGTTTGGTTACACCGCCGAAGAAGTGGTGGCCGATCCAACCCTGTGGTTGTCACGGGTGCTGCCAGAGGACTCCCACTTAGTCATCGATCCCAACTGCGATCCCCAATCCCTAACCACCAACCGTACCGTTGAGTTTCGGTTTCGCCACAAAGATGGCCGTCTGCGCTGGATCTCAGCCACCCAATCCCTGCGCTGGGATCAGCAACGCCAGCGTCCGGTGGTGACCTTAATCGAAATAGATATTACCGAACTAAAACAAACTGAGGCACGGTTACGCCAGAGCGAAGCCCAAAATCGCGCTATCCTCGCCGCCATGCCCGATTTGCTATTGATTGTCGGACGAGACGGGACGTGTTTAGATTGGATACTCTCCACAACTAAACAGGCCGATCTGTTTGTACCGATTCAGCAAAATCTGGCAGAACTGATCCCTCCAGACTTACTGCTCTACTACTTAGAACGGATTCAGCGAGCCTTGGACACGGGCGAATTGCAAGTCTGGGAACAAGAATTGGTCAAGTTCGGCAAGCTGTGTACCGAGGAATTGCGGATGGTTCCCTGTGGGGCAGACCAATGTTTGGTGATTGTGCGGGATATCACCCAGCGCAAAAATACAGAACTAGAACTGGTACAGGCCAAAGAAGCGGCGGAAGTGGCCAACCGTGCCAAAAGTGCCTTCCTGGCCAATATGAGCCACGAATTTCGTACTCCGCTCAACGCCATTCTCGGTTTCACCCAACTGCTGGCGCAAGACCCCACCCTCTCCCCCACCCAACACAAGAACATCACCACCATCCATCGCAGTGGCGAACACCTACTCAGCCTGATCAACGATGTCCTAGACTTCTCCAAATTGGAAGCGGACAAGGCGAACTTAACTGAACAAGCCCTTGATTTATTCGCCTTGTTGCAAACCTTAGAAGATATGTTTTGCCAACGGGTGGTCGCTAAGGGCTTAGAGTGGCAGGTGGAGCGGGATGACAACCTGCCCCGTTACATACTCACCGACGGCCAAAAGTTGCAACAGGTGTTAATTAACCTGATTGGTAACGCGATCAAATTCA
>CAZJZR010000515.1:2273-3734 GCA_964550475.1 uncultured bacterium | reverse complement strand
GTTGGGAAACCCAACCCCTACAATGCCATCTGTTGTTTGGTGTGTAGGGGCGCGGTTTCCGCGCCCTAGATTCGGCTACCTGAATACTTACGCTAGTTCTAATTAAATTTGTGTTGCCCAACGTAGGGGCGAAGCATTCCGGTAGTTAAGTTAGGGAATAACCGAAAAATCATGGCCGGAATGCTATGTGCAACGCACAGGCAACGCCAACGCCCGTACAAGGTTATCGGTTCAAACACAAAATCATTGAGGATCAGGCTAATAGCTATTGGCTGACAGCCAATGCCAAATATTCAGTTTATTTTTTGACGACCCCTATGTAACGGGGTGCCAGGTAACGGGGTGCCAGTTGTGCAGGTATTACCCGTGCACATCCAAGGTACAGAGCATGGTGAACGAAACACTACCGACCCGATTGGGGACTGCCGTCCCCTCAACCGGAACAAAGCCGCAGCGTTCATAGAGGGCGATCGCTGGATTATCCGATCGCACACTCAAGGATACGGCAGGATAAACCCCTGTCACCATCGTCAACAGCGTCCGCAGTAACTGTGTGCCAATGCCTTGCCCCCGATGACTGGGAATGACCGCGATCGCCAGTTCCGGAATGCCATCCTCAACCCAACCAAACCCCGTCTCATTCTCTGTCCACAACCGCACCCACGCCGCACCCAGCGGTTGTTGGTCATCCCAAGCGACACAACCCCAATCCCCTACCCGTCCCCAATCCACACCATACCGCGCCAACACAGGCAGGCTTTGCACAGTAGCCAAATTCGACTCATGCGCGGCATACATTAACATTTGCCAGACAATGGCCTGATCTGCAACGGTTAGGGGACGAATATGCACAGGAGTCTCGGCTATTCCCCACTAAAAAAAGCAGGCAACAGAAACGCTGCAACCAATCCGATCCAGACGATCGCTTCAATCAAGCGCAAGATGAAATTACTGTTTCTGATGGTCATCCTCGTAGCTCTAGGTTAGTGCTGGGTTTGTGTGCCGGTTTAGTCAACTTGCATATCAACTGACAAGGCATCAACTGACAACTGTGGAGTAGCGGGGTTGTTCAGAGGATGGTCACAGATTTTTATACTGCTGGATTTTACTGAATTTTATATTATTGTTGAATATATAAGGTTGAAATTATATTGTCGAAATTACAGTTGTTGAAATTACAGCGATTCTCAGATTAATTTCATCACTTTGCATCGCTGTAAAGCAAAACGGTCAAATTGCTGTCTAGGCAGTGGCGAGCATCCGTAACTTAGCTGTTTGCTATCAACTCAAGGTCACGGGTTACCCGCTGAATAAGAGGCTCCAGTCCCTTATTCGTCTCTCACTGAGTGAACAGAGCGATATCAGTCAAACTTCGGCATCCATACAACAGATACGTTGGAAGAGACGTTTGACCAACCCAACTGGACCAACCCAACTGGCAAATGACGAGCCACTTCATTG
>CAZJZR010000515.1:0-2173 GCA_964550475.1 uncultured bacterium | reverse complement strand
TCTAATTCACAAAATTTCTAATTCACAAACTTCACTTCTGTTGCGTCAGGATATCTGAATGGGCAATCATTGGGCGATTTCCATCGGCATTAACCAATATCAGCACTTCCAACCGCTGAACTATGCCCAAGACGATGCACGGGCGGTGCAAAGCTTTTTGGTCGATGAGGCGGGTGTGCCGTCATCCCAATGTTTGCTGATGACTGATACCTCCTCTCCTATTTCTGGCTACTCCACCTATCCCAACCGCACCACCATCGAAACCTGGCTGTCGCATCTGTGCCAACAATACCTGCAACCCGGTGATTCGCTCTGGTGTTTTTTCAGTGGCTATGGGGTTTGCTACCAGGGACACGATTATTTGGTGCCGATCGAGGGTGATCCCCAGACAATTCCTACGACAGGGATTGCCATGGTGCAGTTATTCCAACTTTTGCGATCGCTGACGGACACCAACCTTTTAGTCCTGTTGGACATGAACCGCAGTCAGGGGATTGTCGGAGGGCAAATGACTGGGCGGCAGACCGTTGATTTAGCGCGGAGTCTGGAAATTCCCACCATCCTCTCCTGTCATCCTGATCAGTTTTCCCGTGAGACGGCAGACTTGCACCACGGTTTGTTCACCGCTGCGTTGTTGGAAGGGTTGCGGCATCATCACTGCGACTCCATCGCCAGTCTCGATCGCTATTTGAGCGATCGCCTCCCCCAACTCAGTGATCACTACTGGCGACCATTACAAGCCCCGCTGACCATCGTCCATCCCCCCGATCGCCTGTCCCAACCGATTTTTGCTCAGAATGGCTACGGCTATGCCGTCAGCACGGTTACCACGTCCCAAAATGGCAGTTATTATGGCAATGGGATGACGAACGCCAATTTGTCTGCCAGTCAACCCAGTGACGTTCAGCCACTGCCGCTGCCCTCCCGTCATGGCGATGGGTCTGTGCTGGCGGCTGTTGCAGTTGATCGTGCTTCGGTCGCGGTGGCGGAGGCAATGCCAACCGCCAGCACCGCTGCATCTATGGATCATCAGGTGAGTTCAATGGCTACTGCCCCGACTTCAACTCCAACCCCCAATCATCCGGTTGCATCGCTCCAATCTTCTCCCGCCAGTGCGGCTTCCCCAGAAGCTGAGGCCGCATCCACTATCACAGATCGCCAGTTTTGGTATCGGGCGATGCTCTGGGGTGGTTCGGCCATGGTTCTGCTGTTCGGTGGGGTCGTATTAAACAATCCGACTGTCTTTTTGCTCGATACCAGCGCAAAACCTGTCACGGTCAATTCCACTGCCACTTCCACAGCCAATGCACCCGCCAATCCTTCAGTAGGCGTGCCTTCGCCACTCACCTCTGGTTTAACGGCCAATCCAGCAGGCGGTAATCCGGCAGGCGGCAACCCAGTCGTCAGCAATCCCTTGGCGGCACAGCCAGCAGCAGTGGTTGATCCCGCCACCCAACAAAGCGAGTCCGTGTTACAAAAATCCCGCCAGTTGGCCAGTGCTGGCACGGTGGATGGGTTGCTCCAAGCGATCGCCCAAGCGAATCAAATTCAACCCAATCAACCGCTGTACAAAGACAGCCAAGCCCAAATTAGTCAGTGGGATCAAACCCTGATCCGGTTAATGCAAGCCCAAGTGGAGCAGCGGTCGTTTGCAGCGGCGATCGCCACGGCGCAGACCGTAACCGCTCAACGGCTTAACCTAGCTCCCCGTGCCCAGCAAGTCACCAATCGCGCCAGCAGCGAAATCCTCAAAGTGGCTCAAAATTTGGCGAAGCAGGGACGCTTCCGGGATGCCATCCAAACCGTCGCTCCCATTCCCCCGACCTCGCCAGTCTGGACAGCCAGCCAGCAGTCGGTTGACCAATGGAGCAGCAGCATCCTCTCCGTTGCCCATCGCCTCGATCGCGAAGGCAATCTGTCTGGGGCGATCGCGGTGGCCTCCCGCATCCCACCCAACACCACCGCCTACACAGAAGGCCAAAAGCAAATCCAAAAGTGGCAACTGGTGCAGGAAGCGTTGAAAAAATTACAACCGCCGCCGCGATGAATTAAGTTAGGTGATGGACATAGGTGTCAAGTTAAGGGTTTAGGCCAAATGTCAAGGATTGAGTCGATGTAGCGATAATCCTGTAGGGGCGTTGGCGTTGCCTGTGCGTTGCACATAGCATTCCGG
>CAZJZR010000514.1:0-3735 GCA_964550475.1 uncultured bacterium | reverse complement strand
GTCGGTCGGCGCACTCCCGGCACAATCGCCTGCTGGCAACCTGATTTGCTGTCCATTGCGGCGGGGTTAACAGTGCAAGACCAGGAACATCTCCAGACTCGCGCTGCCATTCCCTACCGCGATCCGACCTTACAGGACACCGCTGCCACCATCCTGGCGCGACGGCAGCAGGAACAGGCCACCTCGACCCTGGAACCAACATCCCGCTGGCGCAAACGCTGGGTTAGTTAACAGCAGCGCAAAACCCGGGTTGCTCGGCTTTACCCGCAGTCAGCGGGAGAGTTGGCTCAGCAACCCGGTGCTCGTTTACCCCTGATTAGCCCAGACAAGCGGCTAGATCGGCCTCAGGGGTGGTGATCGGTTGGAGGTGGTAGGTGTCGGATAACAACTTCAGCACATTGGCGGAGAGGAATGCGGGTAGAGTGGGGCCAAGGCGAATGTCTTGGATGCCCAAGTGCAACAGGGTCAGCAAGATGGCAACGGCTTTTTGCTCATACCAAGACAGGATCATGCTCAAGGGCAGGTCGTTGACCCCGACCCCAAAGGCATTGGCGAGGGCGATCGCAATTTGAATCGCCGAATAGGCATCATTGCACTGCCCCACATCTAGCAGGCGAGGGATGCCGCCGATGTCGCCCAACTGTTTGTCAAAGAAGCGGAACTTGCCACAGGCCAGCGTTAGCACCACGCAATCATCGGGGACTTTTTCCACCAATTCTGTGTAGTAGTTGCGATCGGGTTTGGCACCATCGCACCCACCAATTAAGAAGAAGTGGCGAATTTTACCCGCTTTTACCGCTGCTATCACCTGATCGGCCACGCCCAACACCGCATTGCGAGCAAAGCCAGTCGTGACTTGGCGGAGTGGGGCATTTTCAGTAAATCCTGGCAACTCTAGCGATTTCTGAATTGCAGGGCTGAAGTCGCGAGTGCCATCTGGGTTGGCGGGAATGTAGTTCAGCCCCGGATAACCAACAGGACCAATGCTGAACAGCTTATCCATGTACTGTTCATGGGGTGGCATTAGACAGTTGGTGGTGATGACGATCGCCCCTGGGAACTTAGCAAACTCCTTGGTTTGGTTTTGCCATGCGGTGCCATAGTGGCCATAGAAATGTGGGTAATGTTGCTTCAGCAGCGGATAACCGTGGGCGGGTAGCAGTTCGCCGTGGGTGTAGACGGTAATCCCAGTCCCCGCCGTTTGGTTTAGGATGGCTGCTAATTGCGGGATGTCGTGTCCCGACACCAGCAATGCCTTCCCTACCCTGGGGTTAAGGTTAACGACTGTGGGGGTGGGGTGACCATAGGTGCCCGTGTGTCCCGCATCCAACAGTTCCATCGTTCGCAGGTTAATTTCTCCCACCTTCAGAGCCAAATTCACCCAATCGCCTAGGGTTAAATCCTGCCGATCCAGTGCTGCCAAGGCTTCGTAGCAAAATTCATAGACCCGATCATCTTCCTGCCCCAGTTCGTAGGCATGGAAGGCATAGGAAGCCACGCCTTTGATGCCATACAACACGGTCAGTTTGAGCGAGAAGATGTCCACATCACCGCCCGACTGACTGATGAATTGCAGAGCCAAATCTTGCCCCTGGCTGGATAGGCTATCGTCAAAGTCGGGTGCGTAGGTCGCAATGGCTGGCCATGTCAGCGGTGTGGGACTGGCGGCTTGCAGTTGGCGTTGCAGTTGCTCTCGATAGGCAATTGCCCGTCGAATGTAGGCGGTGAAGCGTTTTTGGTCAAAATTCACATTGGTCATGGTGGCAAAGATGGCCTCGCAGGTGAAGCGATCGACATCGCGAGTAACCAATCCTTCGGCGCGGGCACGCAGGGCAACGGGTGCCAACCCCCGCAGCAGATGAATTAACAAATCTTGTACGGCATTCACGTCCGGACTTTTGCCACAGGCTCCCCATTGGTGACAGCCTTGTCCACTGGCGGTTTGTTCGCATTGTTCGCAAAACATGGAGCGTTCGTCCTTTTGGGCATACAGTTCAGTTATCCCCACTCTAGAACGATCGCCATGGCGACTCCTTGACTTAAGTCAAATCAAGCCAATGCCGGAACAATCTTTAGCTTTTGTTCCAATTTAGCTGTTCTGTTTTAGCTGTTCTGTCAGCGCGAACTGCCGTTTGTCCCTACCGAATAATGGGGGACTGTATTTGCACGCCTGTCCGTTGGTTCACCGACCGAGGGCGTGTAGGGTGTTAATGATTTCGGCACACTGTTGGGTCACCGCTTCCAGATCCTCGCGATCGCCGGACTTGGGTGGCGGAATTAACTCGCCAATCCGCACGGTGACAGGAACCGGACGCGGCAGTTTATCCCCTTTGGCGATAATTGCTTCCGTACCCCATAAACTAACGGGTAATAGCGGAGCTTGGGTTTTAGCCGCAATCAGAGCCGCGCCCAACTTGGGGTCAGTAATCCGCGCATCGGGCGTGCGAGTGCCCTGGAGAAATACCCCCGTCGCCCACCCCTGCTCCAGATAGCTCATGGCAGAGCGCAACGCTTGGCGATCGGCGGCTCCCCGTTTCACCGGATAGGCTCCGTACAACAAAATTGCCTGCTTCAACACCGGGACTTGAAACAACTCTTCCTTGGCCATAAAAGCCACCGGACGGCGCATACAGCAAGACACAATCGGCGGGTCAAAGTCGCTAGCGTGGTTACTCACCACAATCAATGGCCCCGTCTGCGGTACATTCTCCGCCCCATAAATCCGCCCCCGAAAGTAGGCGTGTAACATGGGGCTGACAACTGACCACTTAAACAAATGGTAGAAGACTAAGCTGACAAAGGGTTCGCGATCGCGCCCCATAGTTGGCGGTTCCTTGCAGATGATGTGAATAGGGAGTGGTGAGTGATGAGTGGTGAGTGGTGAGTGATCAGAAGTGATCAGTGGTGAGTGAGTTATTACCGATTACCCATCACCTATGACCAATTACCCAACCCGCAACTTCCCAAAGACAGGCGTTGGATCTAAGCCGGTGATTTGCTGGAATTGTTCGGGAGTGATGGTGTAGGCGATCGCGTCCATCTCCCATGCCTTCAGCTTCTTGTGCGCTTTGGCCAGAAACTTCAAACCCCGTTCTAAGGGTGTATTCAACCAACTGTCCACCAACGTTTCTGCTAAAGCTAACTCCAGCAAGACGGTAGGGTAGGTTTTCAGCAAGGTTTCCAAATAGGTGCCGAAATAATCGGCTTCATCGCCCTCTAGCTGATAGCTGGAGACAATATGCTTCACCCGTTGCAAGCTGAGCTGATCTTGAAGTTCCATAGCACATGGGGACGGGAAATCGTACCCCATCCTACCAGACTGTTAGGATCAGTGGGGAGAGAATTGGCTGGGTTCTGGGCAGGGTAAAGGGAAAGGAGGGCGGGTGTGTAACTGCCGAGGTCGATCAACGCTGGATTGTTTGATCCACCTGGGTTGGGGCACCCAACCTCGACACGGCTATTCTGTGTGCGGTCTGTCGGGGCGAATTCCTGTTCGCACGGACTATGTGCAAATTGCTATAACGGATAGGTATTGCTGCATCCCCGCATCAGCCGGACATCAATTCCTGGCGTTGCTGAATTTAGGGCAGATTTGACTGCCACAGGTGTGGACAAGGTTGAACCTTGCCCAAAATGGTTGAACCCTGCGATCGCCCATCTCTTCCCTCCCTCGCCTACAGCTACCGTGTATACATAAGTGATCGAATCTAGTCAGAGCCAATGGCGAGCCGCCCC
>CAZJZR010000513.1:0-3735 GCA_964550475.1 uncultured bacterium | reverse complement strand
AGGGCAAGCGGCAACAACACTGTCGTAAAAATACTATTTTGCATGGCTGAAGTAGGGGCGGGTAGAGCAGGCTGGGCAACCGACAACCAAAACATCTTCCCATGATCCGTGCTGTCTGGATGGGACAGCGACTTCGGTATCAACTACTGGTCGAGCATAAAATTTTCAAGTATGCCGTGCGTTGAGGGAATTAGTTCGTGTATACTGCTTGTCCAGAGTGACCGTTGGAAAGGTAAATGGGCAAAGTAATTGCTTTTGGGTGGTACGGTGGAAAATTTAATCACCTAAACTGGCTACTCCCTTTATTGCCCCAAACGACCCACTACTGTGAGCCGTTTGCAGGATCTGCTGCTGTACTACTCAATCGGGTACCTTCTCCAGTTGAAACTTACAACGACATTGATGGAGAAGTTGTCAACTTCTTTAGAGTTCTGCGCGACCAGCAAGAAGACTTGATTCGAGCAATCGGGCTAACGCCATTTGCTCGAGAAGAATTGAAAATTGCAGTTGAAGAACCCATTGATGATCTTTCGGAATTAGAAAGGGCGCGTCGCTTCTTTGTTCGTGCGCGTCAAGTGAGGACAGGTCTTGCACAGACAGCCAGTGCTGGACGGTGGGCACACTGCAAGCTGACCAGTCGAGCCGGAATGGCCGGAGCAGTGTCCCGTTGGCTTGGCAGTGTTGAAGGATTATCTGAAATTGTGCAGAGATTGTTACGGGTTCAGATAGAAAACGCCACTGCCATCGAAGTTATTCAGCGATACGATAGTGAGGAAACTTTGTTTTATTGTGATCCGCCCTATCCTCACGATTCACGGGGCGATATTCATGCCTACGGATATGAAATGACTGACGACGATCACCGAGAACTTGCCGAGGTACTGACTAACATTAAAGGCAAGGTTGCGTTGTCCGGCTATCGTTGTGCATTACTGGATAAGCTCTATAAAGACTGGAACTGTATTGAATCTCCGTCAAAGCAATGTCTCTCAGTTAAACAACCTCGAACAGAGATACTTTGGACTAATTATGATGTTCCAGAGGATATGAGTGAATGCCAGAACCAACTGAAATCCTCAATGCCGCTTTTCGACGAGCTACGGCAAACCTAGAACAGCCACTCGTTGCCGATCAGCAGATTAGAGAATGGGCTGTCTATGTTTCTCGTAACCTCAAAAATCGGGCGGGGGTACGTCTTTTGATGGCTTGTTTGCTGGCAAAACTTCATCGCCCTGATGTCGATATTCGGAAACCGTATACGGAAATTGGCGATGCTGACGCTTTTTCAGGCAGGACTTACGATGAGCGTTACATTACAGCTTTCATCAATGAGCACAATTTGCCGTGCAATAGCACAACTGCTTTTCTGACACCTGCCCTACGGAACCGCAATACAACGCTAACTAAAGATCTGAATCTCGTCGGTAAGCCACCACAGTTGTATGAGGCGGTTCTCAGTCTGCTTGATGCTGTTCACAGTAGTCGCGTGACCGCTGATACTTTGATTGCCGAGATAGTCAGATTACTTGTAATCGACAGAAATGAACGTCAGCAACGCATTGAGGCGTTAGTGGCAACGCTGAATACCACTAAAGATGCTGTGCCTTTGTCTTCTGAGGATATTGTCAACTTGATTGAAAAACACATGAGCCTCAAAGGCACAAGCCGACTTGCTGTGCTTGTTGTGGCTGCTGCTTATCAATCCGCTGAAGAATTGATCGGGGAAAGAGTTCTGACATTACAAGCACACAATGCTGCTGACTTACAAACGGGTGCTGTAGGGGATGTTGAAATTACCCTGATTGCAGATGATGAAGTCATAACCAGTTATGAGGTGAAAAATAAGCGAGTTAGCCGTGAAGATATAGACCGCGCCCTCCAGAAATTGCTTTTAAGCGATAGGCGAGTCAACAATTATATCTTTATCACAACTGAGCCAGTGGACGAGGCAGTTCAAGACTACGCACGCTCCCTGTATCAAGTCACTGGCGGTATTGAGTTTGTCATTTTGGACTGTATTGGGTTCATCCGACATTTTCTACATCTGTTTCACAGATTAAGGACTAGATTTCTTGAGGCTTATCAAGGATTGATTTTGTCAGAACCTCAAAGTGCTGTAAGTCAACCAGTCAAAGAGGCTTTTTTGGCAATGAGACAAGCCGCAGAAACCGGGATAGAGGAAGAGTAGACTGAGCAACAGCCAACTCACAAGTCGTTCGCCAACAGGATGGTTATGATGATCAGACGGCGTGGAGCCATGCCCGTTCCGGTACTGGCGGTCTGGCAAATGCGTTGTTTGACCGCTCAATGTCCATTGTGATTATTGACGGTGAGTTCTTTACCCCGGATGAGTTGAGGACGCTGCTGGAACGGATGCCACCAACTATCGAACTACGCTTCTTCACATTGCAGACGGCCTATGAGCAGGCACTGATCCGTGTCCAAGGTGATCCGTCACGCGGTGCGTCTAAAGATCCGGTTATTCTGCGATCGCTGCACGACAGTTTTGATCAGGCATTACCCTTTCTAGAGCAACAAAGTATCGTAATTGATACGAACACGCTAACGCAGGAGCAGGTGGGTGCCCGACTGATGACGGCACTTGATGGTGGAGATCGATTCAGCGACTAGAGATCGTTGAATTTGCTACACGGTCAACCGCTGACCCCAACCGTCAGAGCGAATATATATATTGATGTTGATGGGACGTAACCGTTCACATTCCCCCCTAAGCAAAGTGTTGCGGGCTACGCCCGCTTGTTCCTCGCGTAACGGGGAGTGAACGGTGACGATAGGACTGTGTACCTGGATCTCAGGCCGCTTAGCAGTTATGGCGACTTACCATATGGCTATGCTAGTGTAAGACATGACTGTTTCTCTATCGACAAGCCAACTTCAAATCATCCTTACAGCTCCCAATCCAGCTCTGTTTGCTGCATTTCAAGACCATTTTTCACAGTTTTCCCAGGTTTCAATCACCAGCGAACGCTTTGAGTGGATTCCAACGTTTGACTGCTTAGTCAGCCCTGCCAACTCATTCGGTATGATGGATGGGGGGATCGACGCGGCGATTACTCAGTTTTTCGGGGTTTCATTAGAACGCAAAGTCCAAGAGCGTATCCTGGAAGACTATCTCGGTGAACAGCCTGTTGGGACATCTTTTATCATCGAAACGGGACATCCTAAACATCCGTTTCTCGCCCACACGCCAACAATGCGGGTTCCCATGTCAATTAAGGACACGGATGTTCCCTATACAGCTATGTGGGCAATGCTTCTGGCCGTTCGGCAGCATAATAAAACGCATCAACGGCAGATCAAGAGTGTGGTTTGCCCTGGATTGGGTACAGGGATTGGTCGAGTTCCCTACGTCGAGGCGGCGCGGCAAATGGCGATCGCTTATGACTACTTTCGACATCCGCCCAAGATGATTAACACCTTTGTCGCTGCATCCAGACAACTCCAGATTTGGGAAGGGTAAATTGGTCGTTTTCAACCATTCACATTCCCCCCGGTAAAGTGCGTTGCGAGCCACGCCCACTGCTCCCCTAGGGGGAATGAACTGTTGCGATCGTGGGGGCATGTTGTATGGTCGCGATCACCCTACAGGAACACAACCGGAACAATCGTCAGAGCTACATTCAGTAGATCGAAAACATAAACATCTCTGTTTAGTTTGAGGGTTGTTGTGGGGGCGGCTTTGCCACCCCCACAACAACCTTTTCGATCTACTGA
>CAZJZR010000512.1:0-3737 GCA_964550475.1 uncultured bacterium | reverse complement strand
CAAGTAATAGTTCTTTTGTACTTTAATTTTCTGAATCTATGCTGTCTGAAAACCTAATTCTTTCGTTGAATGGTTGAGGTAAAGATGGCAATCAATCCGTCGAAAATAGTACAAACGCTTCAAAATGAGAATTGCTGGCCCGCAGATCAGAACCTCCCCGAATGAAGTGATCGTGTTGTAGAATAGTAATGATTGGCTGTGTCAGACTTACTCTGAATCAGCAATCATCAATTAATTCCGGGATGTAGCGCAGCTTGGTAGCGCGCCTGCTTTGGGAGCAGGATGCCGCAGGTTCAAATCCTGTCATCCCGATTCTGATTTTGCGATCGCCAGTTTTGAAACTCATCCAGCATTACCAATGCAGAGTTGGATTGGCAATGCTGGCAATGCAGTGGCGTTCTATCAGCAGTAAATTGGTTTAACACTAGCTATTCCGAAATTGACTGCGGAACTGGGCGGGGGTAAGTCGCAGAGGTTGGACAGGGTTCCAAATGCCAAGGCCAATCTGGCGAGCGCGGTCTTGGGCATAGCGCAGGCGTTGGGCGTGGCGCGTGTTGGGGGGGGACACTCGAAGTAAGGCGTGGCCTTCTGCCAAAATGGCTTCATTCACTAAAGTATTGCCGATCCAGAGGTAGGCAAGGCGACGGTTGCCATCCATCGGTTGCACGTCCATTTCTAATAGAACGGTTGGATTGGCCGGGTCAATTTTTTGCTTCAGAAATGCTCGCGCCGCGCTACCCCAGGGCTGTTGGCCTAATTCGGGGGCATCTACGCCAATCAGTTGCACCTGCTCTACAAAGTTGGCTTGGGGTTTGGTTCCCGTCACCTCCAGCGTGTCGCCGCTGACGACACGCTGTACCTGCACAGTTATACCTTGAGGGGCGATCGCCGCAGGTTGACAACCAGACAGCAATAAACACAGTGCGACGGGGAGGATCAGAACACGCCAGAACGCCACTTGTAGTGGCTGTAAGCGGCGGTGAGACCTCCGGCGCGGGGTCGCTGCCGGACGAGCTGACCTGAGCCGTCGAGCAACGACCTGTGTGCACCCCAAACGGTTGGCTGGAAAATGGCGTAGCCTAATCTTCATCAAGGGGCAGTCCTACAACCACTTTGCCTTTACCGAAGTAACGACCAAATTGCAGTTCGTATACTTCATCTTCGTCTTGGGTTTCCACTTCCAAGTCGGAACGGGCATAGCTCACACACAGGAGGGCATACCCTTTTTTCTGCACTTCGGGAGATAAGCCCATGGCTTCAGGTTGGTAGATTTCGCCAGCCAAGATTCGCACGGCACAAGTTGTACAGGCTCCGTTGCGACAGGAAAAAGGCAGCTCAACCCCTTGACCTTCAGCATGTTGCAAAATGTAACGGTCGTCAGGTACAGTGAGACTGTGTCGGGTGCCTGTTTGACGATGATGAATATTTATTCGATAAAAATTAGGCATGGGCGATCGCAATGGGTGCAAACTTTGTTATGATAACGAACCTGTGACCCCAAATGTGATCGAAATTTAATTCGAGTTGCACACCTTGGAGAGGTGGCCGAGTGGTTGAAGGCGCAGCACTGGAAATGCTGTTTAGGGGTAACTCTAACGAGGGTTCGAATCCCTCCCTCTCCGTTAATTTGATCGCTGAGTTTCTACCGAGCCTGTCTCAGTAGAATGCAATCAAATGCGATCAGTAGAACCCAATCAGGCGGCTCTGGCTGTTTCTTGCACCCGGAGGTATGGTCTGAGAGTCTGGTTGAAAAAGTAGCGAGAAGGCTGATTTTTCGGGCGTTTTGCACCCGAAAAATCAGCCTCTCATATCTGCTGACACAATCTTGTGTCTCTATACCCATGCGTGAATCGTGAGGTGATCAGCACAGAACAAACTACTGAACCGTACTGCCAGGATTATTTCTCGTAGGTAATCCACCAGATCCGAATCAGGATAATTCCCGCCACCAGTGCCCCAATGGTAGAACGGACTTGATTTTTGATCAGGGTTTGCCGACTGGTGGCGATCGCTGTTTCCGCTTGCAGTTTGGCCGCTGCTGCCGTTTTATCCACCTCGGTGAGGAGTTGTTGCCGCACCGCCTCAGAATTGGGCACTGTGGTGACATTAGCTTGGGGATTTAACCGATTCAGCAACGCGGCTACCTCTTGCGGCGTATTAGCCGATTGCGCCTGGGTTTTCAACTGTTGCAATTGGGTCATGCGTTGGGTCAATTGACCATTGATCTGTTGCGTATTTTGCACATCGACTTGCACACTGCTGAGTAAACCCAGTGGCACCAAGCAAAACAGAATCAGTGCCGTGACCAACCCTGACCACGATAATGGCTTGAGTAGTTTTTTTTCTAGCGGCGATCGCCAACGATGATCGCCATAAAACACCAAAGCCAACCCTAGCATGGGCAACGGGGTAGACTCCACCCAGGCTTTAATCAGTTGCAATTGCCAAACCGGATCGGCAAAGTTGCCAGGGAATAAGGTATTGATGTAATTGGATAGCCCTAGGATCAGTAGTCCATACCCCACCGGGCGCAACAATCCTACCGTCCGCCGTTGTGGTGCTTCATCCGATGATTGTTGTAGGGCATCTTCTAACTCTTGCAAACGTTGTTTCTGTTGATCCTGGGTGGCCAGAATCCGTCGCAGAGCCTCTCGAAGTTGGGCTTGGGCTTCACTCATAGAACAGGGCAAAGAAGAAAGGGGCGGTTAACCATTCAGCAGCCTTTAATCCTGCAACGAATAAACTTGGCCATCAATAAACAATCGCGTGATCCCCTTTGCCTGTAGATAGGTTGTTGTCTTTTGCAGAATCCGCCCATCCGGAACTTTAATCACCCGCTGATTGCGGCGAGAAAACCGTCGGGCAATCCGGTGATTGTCAAACACAGGCAAGGTTTGTTGCTGGATCTCCTGGTCAGACATCTGCCCCAAATTACCAAAATCTCTGAGGGGGCGGGTGACCAACTCGGCAGCCCGATCAACAACTAGATAGCAGGGACGGGGCAGCGATGCTTCTGATAAGGGCAAGATTTGTAACTCACTGCGGCTATCCCAATTGGTGGTTAGCTGAAAGTCCAAATCCTCATCGTCGAGATCATCCAGATCATCATCGTCATCTAGATCATCGTCTTCATCGTCCAGATCATCATCGTCATCTAGGTCTTCGTCTTCATCCAGCCCATCCAAATCTTTGGTTCCGTCGAGTAAATCGTCATCGACCAAAGCTTCAACGCCTGCCGGAGTAAAATCTCCGGGCAATAAGGATGGTTCTGGTGTAAATGAATCGGATTTGGCTGATTTGAGCTTTACCTTGGGCTTGCCTGGCAGACTATCCTCAGGCATCTCCTCCGTTGCCGCCGACGATCGCCGCCGCACCCGACGGTTACCACCACTGTCCTGCTTGTCTTCCGCATCGGCCTCCTCAGTGTCAGCAGGTGACTGATCTAACTGCTCTAAGGGGAACGATTGTGGGTTGGGCACCCCCGCTTCAGTAGATGCCTGTCCGCCACCACTCACCCGTTTTTGCTGCATTAAGAACTCATATTCCTCGGCAGGCAAAGTACTTTTGAGAATCCGACTAATGGTGCTATTACTGACACCGTAACGATTCCCAATTGTGATAGTGGTCTCTCCTGGTTGGCGATAGAGATCAATAATGGCTCGTTTGTCAGCCTCAGTTAATTTACTTGGAGCCATAGGTCAAACAGTTCCAGAACGGGTGGACAGTCGAGGGGAGAA
>CAZJZR010000511.1:0-3741 GCA_964550475.1 uncultured bacterium | reverse complement strand
AGTTCTTGTAGATGCGGTTTTAACCGCCCCTCCCCCAAACGTGAAATACGCCCCGATTCCTCCACCCAATTGCCATAGCGTCGAAAATCCAGAGTGTCGAAAATTTTTAGTTCGATTCTTTAAGGAATGCGATATACTCGATATTCTGGATATAAATCAGAGAGTTTTTGTAGAGAGGGAGTTGTATGTCGCGATATCGGGGGCCACGCCTCAGAATTGTGCGTCGTCTGGGTGATTTGCCGGGATTAACTCGTAAGTCGCCTCGTCGGGCCTATCCCCCCGGACAGCATGGGCAGAACCGCAAAAAACGGTCTGAATATGCCATCCGTTTAGAAGAAAAGCAAAAATTGCGGTTCAACTATGGTTTGTCAGAACGGCAACTGGTGCGCTACGTCAAGAAAGCGCGGAGTATGGCCGGATCGTCTGGACAAAACTTGCTCAAGTTGCTGGAAATGCGCTTGGACAACACAGTATTTCGTATGGGCATGGCTCCCACCATTCCAGCCGCCCGCCAATTGGTCAACCATGGTCACGTCACCATTAACGGTAAAGTCGTAGACATCCCCAGCTATCAGTGTCGTCCTGGGGAAGTCATTGGAGTCCGCGATCGCGATCGGTCTCGCAAGTTGGTGGAACAAAACCTGGATTACCCCGGTTTGGCTAACCTGCCCAGCCACTTGGAATTTGATAAGAACAAGTTGACCGGCAAGGTTAACAGCTACATTGAGCGGGAATGGGTGGCCTTACAGGTCAACGAACTACTGGTGGTGGAATACTACTCTCGTAAGGTGTAGTCCTGAGAGGCCGTTTGAAAAGATGCCTGAAGGATTACTTTTTTGTGCCGCAAGCACGCAAAAAAGTGATTTCTCAAACCCTCTCATAGAGAGTCATCCCACTCCCTTACCATTACTAACTCAAAACGCTCACTCTCTTGACTTCTGGTTGAAGTCAGGAGAGTTTTTTGGCGTTGCTGAATAGCAGGATGAATTGCCACGTCGTGGCAATTCATCCTGCTATTCGCTCATCCCTGAATTCAGCAACGCCAGTTTTTGGATGGGTGATATGGTTTTGGGGTAGTCGGTAATCGCTAATCGCTAATCGTTAATCGTTAATCGCTAATTGACTGGATGTGCAACCTTGCCGGATCTGCTCATGCACCCACTCACCCACCTACTCCCCTACTCCCCACCCCCTCCCCCATGCCCCTTAGCGATCGCTTCACCAATGCCCTGGTCTTCGCGACTGAGCTGCACGCCCACCAAACCCGCAAGGGTAACAGCAACACGCCCTATATTGCCCACCTGTTAGCGGTGGCTAGTTTAGTGTTGGAGTATGGCGGCACAGAAGATGAGGCGATCGCCGCGTTGTTACACGATGCGATTGAAGATCAAGGGGGCGCGACCGCACGGGAGGAAATTCGCCAACGATTTGGGGACACGGTGACGGCGATCGTTGATGGCTGTACTGAAACCGACATCACCCCCAAACCCCCATGGCAACACCGCAAAGAAGCCTACTTAGCCCACATCGCGACTGGCTCCTACTCCGTTCGCCTAGTTGCCGCTGCCGACAAATTACACAATGTGCGATCGCTGTTACAGGACTATCACCGCCTCGGTGAAGCATTGTGGACTCGGTTTGCAGGTGGTAAGGCGGGATCACTCTGGTTTTACCGTGCCTGTGTAACCGCACTGCAACAGGCCGAGCCGCTACCAATCATCGACGAATTAGACCGAGCCGTTGCACAACTGGAACACCTAGCTCAGTCGGCCATCCTGACAACCTGAGCCAATTGAGCCAGCACGATATTTTCCCTCAATAGAGTAAGATTTGAACAATTTATCCTTTTGAACTTGAGTGTTAATACTGAGAGGGGGGTGACAAAGTTGATTTGTCCTACGCCCCGTGCAGTAAAAATCACCCCTCTAGACCACTTTTCGGCGTTGCTGAATTTAGGGATGAGTTAAGAAAGGCACAGGCTATTTAACGCTGAATAACAACCAATTGGTTGGCCGATGGCAAATGGAAGGCAGCAAAGACCAACGGGATTTGGTACTAACCCGACAGTAACATTCACATCTGGATGCTTGGTGATGCGTAATACCCATCACCAAGCACATCCCTCTGTCCAGCCCGCATGATTCATCACATTCTACATGCGAAACCGTAGGGCAAATCTGGTCAGGTAGATGGGTTCGCTTACAACGCCCCAGAATTCGCTAAACCGAGAATCACACCAGCCCCTAGAATATGGCCAAAGCTAGCCGTGGCAAGCAATTCTGGCAGGCCAAAACCCGTAAAAATGGCAGGCAACTGAACGGGTAACTTGGGGCCAACCCCACGGACTTTAATCGCGTAATAACCGATCGCGATCGAAAACAAATTGCACAGTACCATCACCAGCCCAACTGTCGGTGACCAGTCGGTTGTAGCAACGGCAAGTAGGTGGGGGGAAAGTGTGGTGTAAAACAAGGTTTGATCTCCTGGCGAATTATTAAGTGATGCATGGTTAAGGTGATGCGGCAGGCTATGTCCCTAGTCCAAGCGAAGCAATTGCTGGACAAGAGCCTCCGCTATGGCTGGGTAGGATACATCCAATAGGGCTGTTCAAACACCCCCTAACCTGCCGTTTGGACTGAAGCCTGAAAGAATCGTTACCCTTTGCAGGATCAGCCACTCATGAAATATGTATAAATTCTAGGGAAAAGTCGATGAAAATCACAGGATTTTTACAAACGTAAACTTTGGTTTCACAGCCCCTTCGATTTGATGATTGCTGCTAAATTAGAAATTGAAGCTACAAAGCTTCAGTTGGCAGATACAACAGCCTATTCAAGGATAGTTCAAGTCAACTTATACACTAGTTAAAAAAGTGAGGTAAACTTAGCTGCTGGATCTGCGTATTTCGTTTAAGTTACGTTTGACTGACAGGTTACGTTCAATCAACAATAGCATCTCAACAGAAAGTTGATACGTCCTCAAAATAGCTCACTAGGGAGCAAACCACTATCCAGGTTTCAGTTGGTTAATTCGTTTCTTTTTTGCATATTGGATAGTGAGGCTCTGGGATGACGAAGGAATGAGAGGATGTCCCTCAACCAGTATGAATGGGATGCTATTGTTGTTTTAAAATTTTGCTTTGAAATATTGGTTTAATTATCCCGTTTGATCTATTTTCAACGCTTGGGATTGTGAGCTTCAGTAACACTACAGACTGCTGATCTTCACCTCAAAACTATTGCAGATTTAATGACGAATCTACTGAGTAACTTGCATTGCTGATCTAGTGCAGAAATTACAGAGAAAATTGTACTTGTCAGCTCAATTAATCTAGAAGATCCGTAGAAAACAGGTTAAAGCAAGTTCCGCACTTCAATAGATTGGAATCAGGATGCGGTCACTCTAACCTGGCTCGTGCAATGAACACCAACAGTCTTTATCTGGCACCCAATCGCCTAGAATTGGACGATCTTTCCATTCATTCCTCAGGTGGTGGCATGACACGGATGCATGCGACAACAAACCCCCGTAATTCTTGTGCCATCGTGACCATCCAAGAGGAATCCGATCGCCTGAAAGCGTTATATCAATACCAAGTTCTGGATACTGATCCAGACCCCGAACTGGATGAACTCACGGTATTGGCAGCGGAAATTTGTCAAACCCCCATTGCCTTAATCAGCTTTGTCGATCGCGATCGGCAATGGTTTAAGTCGAAAGTTGGGATTAATATTGCTGAAA
>CAZJZR010000510.1:0-3743 GCA_964550475.1 uncultured bacterium | reverse complement strand
TTAATAACTTTTGCTTCGCTTGAACTGTCAATAGAGAATAGGCATCATCCGAGTTGCTGCGTGATTGAGCCTGAGTTTGCAGATCTAATCGTGAAATAAGCCTTTGATAACATTCGATACCTAGTTGTTTGTAAGTTGGCTGCATCAGGTACTCAAAACCAGCATTTAAGGTTTCAAGTGCTAAATGGTAGTTTTGATTTTCCAAATGAATTTCAAAGGCTTCTAGATAATCATTGAAATCATCTTCCCAGTCCCAGTTTTCTAGCCAATCTCCTTCAACATCCTGTACATAATGATGAATATGATCCAATCCATAAGTCTCTTTATCTTCTTGTAATTGCTGCACAGCTAAGAAGAGAGAGCTTTCTACTTCAGGAACTGCTTCGGTGGAGTGAGTAAAATCAGGATTCATCTGTCTTTAAGGAAAAAGTATCAATAAATAGTTCTGGACGAGATCGACTTTGTTCCAAAATGAAACCCGCTAGATTAGATAAATTCTGCTTTTCGTTGATGGTGTGATCGTGACTAATTAATAAGGCTCGCTTGACATTCCAATATTCACAGGTTTTGCTCCATTTCTGTTGTTCATTAACAAAATCTGGATTGCGTTGTTGATTTCTGTATTGGGGAATTCCTTTGAGTTGTACAAAAACAGGAAATAGGTCAGATGGAATGTGACTAGCGATCAAATCTGTTGCCATTGACAAATCCAGAATATATCGATGAGATGCATCTCCTAAGAAATCACTTTTGATTTGCCGGACTAAATTAGTCACTAAGTCATGATCCCTGGGATAGGGTTCCCCCTGAAGTAGCTTATCCATCCATCTATTGAATTTAGGGTCATCGTGGTTAATCCACATTGGAAAAACTACTTCATACCAGTATCGTTCTGTTAATTGGGTGCCAAAAACGGCTGTGATGTGTGTGTCAGACGTGTCAGGGTTTTTCAGGATGGGTTTAACTGACAAATAGAACTTAATATCGGTACAAAATTCGTTAAGGAATGCCATTAAGAACTGCTTTTGGTCTAACAATTCGTCCTTTTGCTGCATCAACAGGTTACCAATTTTGTTGATCCGTGTGGCTAAAGGAGGATCGATCATAAGAGCATTCTTTTTCAGCTTTCTTAATCTTCCCTTAATCTCACTTGCATGTAATTGCATGTTGACGAGGTGAATGCTCTAAGCAGAGAGAAGAATCTTAGATCCCCTGTATGGCTTGATTATAGATGATTTACCTCTGCGATGTGATGAACAAGCATTTAGGGGTTATGGTGCGATTGTAACTTTATAGGTCGGTGAGCCTAGCCGAACCGAACCAATGAGGGGGCTTTAGTGCAAGAAGTGGCGGATGCCTGTTAGCACCATGACGATACCCAACTCATTCGCGGCTTGGATCGAATCCTTATCGCGCAAACTGCCTCCGGGCTGAACGATCGCCCCAATCCCAGCAGCAGCAGCAGTCCGCACTGAATCATCGAACGGGAAGAAGCCATCGCTGGCGAGGATGGCACCCTTGGCCTTGTCTCCGGCTTGATCTAGGGCAATCTTCACCGAACCGACGCGATTCATTTGGCCTGCACCAATGCCGAGGGTGGCGCGATCGCGCGTCACCACAATCGCATTCGACTTCACCGTTTTGCACACCTTCCAGGCAAACAGTAACTCCTCCAATTGCGCTGGCGTGGGTTGTTTGTCCGTTACCACCTGCCATTGGTCGGGCGTTTCGGGGATGCGGTCAGCGGCTTGGACTAGGAAGCCACCCGCGATCGCCTTCACCGTTTGGTCGGGGCCATGGGCGAGGTCGGGCAACACCAACACTCGCAGATTGCCCTTGGCTTGCAGGATCTCCCGTGCTTCCGGGGTAAAGTCCGGCACGACCACGCACTCCAAAAACGTTTTGGTCATGGCGGTGGCGGTGGCAGCATCCAGCGGACGATTTAAGGCGACAATGCCACCAAAGGCGGATACGGCATCGGCATTAAAGGCTTTTTCGTAAGCGTCCAGTACGGAATCACCCAACGCCACGCCGCAGGGATTGTTGTGTTTCAGGATTGCCGCTGCGGCTGGGTAACTGGGGTCTAAAAATTCGGCGATCAAATTCCGCGCCGCTTCTAAATCTACCAAGTTGTTGTAGCTGAGTTCCTTGCCCTGAAGTTTGGTGGCGGCTGCCCATCCGGTGGGGCTGGCTCCGGTTTGATACCAGGCGGCGGCTTGGTGGGGATTTTCGCCATAGCGCAGGGGTTGGAGCGATTGTCCGGCCAGGGTGAACGACGGGGTGACATCCTCGGTGACGCTTTCCAGGTAGGCGGAAATGGCGCGATCGTAGGCGGCGGTATGGCGGAAGGCGGCAAGGGCGCAGCGTTGACGGAAGGCCAGGGAAATCTCGCCCTGTTGCCGCAGTTCAGCTAAATAGGCGGAATATTGTTCGGGGTTACACAGAATAGTCAGGTGGGCAAAATTCTTGGCCGAAGCCCGCACCATGGCGGGGCCACCGATGTCGATCTGCTCCACCGCTTCGGCGAGGCTGACCCCTGGTTTAGCGATCGTCTGCTCAAAGGGGTACAGGTTCACCACCACCAAGTCGATCGGGCGGATGTTTTGCTGTTCCAGATCGGCCACATCCTCTGGCAAATCCCGCCGCGCCAAAATGCCGCCATGGATGCGGGGGTGCAGCGTCTTCACCCGTCCACCCAAAATTTCCGGCGATCCGGTGTAATCCGCCACTTTGGTGACGGGCAATCCTGCTGCCAACAGGGTTTTGGCGGTTCCGCCACTGCTAATCAGGTCAAAGCCAAATTCCTGATGCAGGGTTTGGGCAAATTCAACTAAGCCGGTTTTGTCGGAGACGCTGAGGAGGGCGAGGCGGTTGGTCATTGAGGGGGGGATAGTGGATGGTGGATAGTGGATGGTGAATGGCAGATCAGCCAATCAAGTTGGGTAAAGAACTGACTCAGTTTCCTTTGTGCATCCTTGGTGTCTTAGTGGCTTGGTGGTGAAGGCTGGATTAACCACTAAGACACGAAGGCACAAAGCATTCACCAAGTTTTTTTCAGAGAGTTACAACCATGGACTTATAGTTTTACAAGCCCTGTGTTTCTGTAGTCAATGTTTCGCTGGCAAAAGGTTGCTGTTGCAGCCGAGTGTTAGGCGTTTTCTCTCGCCATTTTCACATAATCAGGCGTGTTCTCAAAATCTCTGAACCATCGCTGAATGTTCACATATGGGGACAGATCAAAGCCACCTTCATCGGCCACATGGGTGTAGGCATACAAACTAATATCCGCAATGGTTAGCTGGTCACCCACGAAGAATTGATGTTGACTTAAGTGTTGCTCCATCACAGCCAAGGCTTTGTGTCCACCGATCTGTTTACTGCGATATTCGGCTGCGCGGTCTGGGGGCAAGCCTAAGTATTTGTTGATGTATCGGGCAGTGGCGATGTAGGGTTCATGGCTATATTGCTCAAAAAACTGCCACTGGAGGACTTGCGCTTTTTCGTACCGTCCTTGGGGCAAAAATGCAGTCCCGTCTGCCAGGTAATTCAAAATGGCATTCGATTCCCAGAGGTATCGGCCATCATCCAGCACAACCACGGGTATGCGGGCGTTGGGATTCATCTGCTTAAATTCTGCGGTATGCGTTTCACCCGCCAGAATGTCAACATGAACCCATTCATGATCGAGACCGAGAAATTGCATTAACAATTTAATTTTGTAGCAATTCCCCGACAGCATATCT